>JAFYIW010000120.1 GCA_017538465.1 Victivallales bacterium | reverse complement strand
TGGCGCCCCGCCAGCAGACGAGGTTAGAGGTTTTGCATCGCCTGCTCTGCAGGTGAAATCCGTATTACCTGGAAGCGTGGGGCCACCCCATCCGAGACCATCATGTCCTATGTATCGGCAAGGTCTCGATGACCTGTAATCCGTAGTAATGGGCAACGGCGAGGCAGTCCTCGTTGGTGGAGAAGAGGAACTCGGGGCGATGTGCGTCCGCTCCGACGAAGACCTGCACGTCATATTCCGTGGCCAATGCCCAGAAGGGCAGGTATGGATAAGGACGGCGAGGCAGGCCGAATTCATCGCGGATGAGCTTGCGGTGAAAGCCATTGCAATTCAGCTCCAACGGGATGTGGCAATCCTGCGCGGTCTGAAGAATCATTCTGGCACATTCAATGGCCGCGCCTTGCCATGTGCAGCCGCCATGGGCGAAGACGTCCGGATGCGCGAAGGCGGCGAACCAGCCACTCTCCATTGCCTCAATTGCATGACGGGCATAGCCTAGAAGACCTTCGGCGGTGGAGATGTGCCAGGAGTCCTGCCATTCGCCGTTGGAGTCCAAGTAGCTATGCAGCGCCAGTAGCAGATACTCCGCGCGATCGGGCCGCAGAAAAGTGTCGGGGATGAAATTGCCGAGGTCCTTGCGGAATTCCGTCTCCAGTCCTGCGTGGACCTCCAACTGCGGGAAAGCCTCGCGGGCAACCTGAATGGATGCGAAATAGTCGGCCAATTGGTCGTAGTTCATGCGGACGGAATTCCAGAGGCCGTCCGGCCACGGACAGTGATCGGAAAAGCCCAGGACCCTCATCCCGTGAGCCACCGCCTCGCGGCAGTAGTCCACGGGCATCCCCTCGGCGTGTTTGCAGAAGGCGGTGTGAGTATGGTAATTGCTGTACATGAAATCATCGGCCCTCTTCTGGCGTGATGTCTCTTAAATCCGTCTTGTCTGAACCCAAGCTGCTTCCCAAATGCCTGCGAAACTCTATCCGGATTTCCAAGACGCCACGCTAGGCGGCGTTTGGCCATTGTCGCTAAATATAATTCCTTTCACAGACGCAGTTGAAAAACAACCGGAGAATATCAGAGAAAATCGGTGCTTATATGGGAAAATAACTCTTTGTGCGACAAGATGATGTAAAGTATGGCAAGAGGCCGCCGTTCCATGCGGGACCGCCGTTCCATGCGGCCTTTTGATTCGCAATCGCTTGTCCATGTCCAATATGACTCCAGCCAATGACATTTCGAATCCGCAAGAGGAGCGGATGTTCTTTGACGACCAGACGCGCATGCGGCTGCGCCGTCATCGCCAGTCCCTCGGTTTAAGTTATAGTGCGCTGGGGCGTTTTTTGGGGCTTCATGGCTCCACGCTTCAGAAATGGGAGAATGGCGCCATCCGGAAATGCTCGTTGCGGCACCAGAAGATCCTGACGCGCTTTCTGCACGGTGACTATGACGCGGACATCCATGCCAAACTGGGGGATCCTCGGCGCGGCGCCTATCTGTGTCCGATTTCCTCCTCGGCCATTGAGTGTGTGAAGCGTCTGGCGAACTGCTACCGTCTGCTGGAGTCGCGGCCGGACTTGCGCAGTCTGCTGCTGAATGCGGCCTGGCGGGCGGCCAATGAGGCCCTGCGGGCCATGGCCCGGTGCGGCCGACGGCGTCGGCGGTGAAATGCCGTCGGCCTTTTTCTGCGGGAAAACGCAGAGGCTGCCCAAAATTCATTTGAGGATTTATAGTATGGAGTCCAGCGAAGCCATTTCCCGCATCCCCATGGTGTAATGGTAGCACAAATGTTTTTGGTACATTTAGTTTAGGTTCGAATCCTGATGGGGATGCCATGGACGGTCCTGTCCTCCTTCAACGACAGGCCGCCAACCAAGGCAAGTCAACGAGATAGTTTCCAAAAAAGGCATCCAGCCGATTCCCGCAGGGAAAAGGCGGATGCCTTTTGGCGTACTTTGAAGAAAGGGGCGGATTCTATTGGTTGTAGAAAGTGTCAAGGGTGTTCGAGTCGTTTTCCAGCGTGATGCTGACATCGTTGCCCCAGATGGCGACATGCTTCACCCAGCAAAGGAATTGGGTGTCATTGCCCACTCCATGCGCCGTCAAGCAAAAGAGCGTGTATTCGCCGGCCTCAAGCTCAAAGGTCATGCTGCCTTGGGCGGATTTCCGATCCACTGGAACTCCATTGAAATAACTCAAAAAGGTTGTTACTGCCGCATTGGCTTGACGGTAGTTCCTGCAAGATACTGCCCAGTTGAAATCCGCGCGGCAGGTTTCAAAGGCCTCCTCCATTTGCGCATTGGCGGGGTAGACCTTCGTGATGAATTCCGGGTACACAATCTTGCCCCCTTTTGTCTCGCCTCGGAAGTCGAGAGTCAGCGTGCCCTTCAGCTCTTCCAGCTTCTTCAGATAAGGCGCGGCGTTCTGGGAATCGACCGTCTTCAGCTCGAGCGCATACTCTTTCAAGGCAGGCCAGTCTTCCTCGTTCTTGGCTTTTTTGGCCTTTTTCTGAAGCCAGGAGGAGTATTTCTCCTTCGTCTCGTTCAACAGCTTCATGCCGTCGCGGTTCGACTTGGAATAGGCATAGCGCTTGACTTGCTCATGGATTTCACGCCATCGTTTGATGCTGCCGGCATCTTGGCATTCGTCTTCCGTCACGTCCACAAACTTCTCGGCAAAGTCATCGAGCAATGCCGCGGCCACTTTGGGTTCGCTTTTTTCAAACTCCTCTAGGTATCCATAGACGACCGCCAGGCGATTCAGGTCATTGGCGCCCTTGATTTCCGAATGGAACATTTTATTGAGCTGCGAGACAATCAGGGAGCGGGCTTCTTTGCCATACTCGGGCTCGAGGTTTTCGAACTTCACGGCGTCGTAGAAAACGCCCATGGCGTTTTCCACGTCCATTGACTTTTGCTTGCACTTGCTGACCAGCCAGTCGGAATACTCTTCACAGGCCTCTTGCCAATATGGCGTGCCCACCTCGGGATTCGCTTTGCGAAGTTCCAGGGACCGAAAATACATTTCCTTCCAATCGTAGTGTTTTTTGGCGGTTTCCACGCGCGCCAGAAGGGACTGGGTGGTTCGGAACAATTCTCCTTCCGGATCCACCCTCTCCAATTCCTTGCCAAGCTCCTGCATGGTTTTATAATCCTCGTTCACGCGGGCATTTTCAATCCCCTCCCGCAAGGCGCTGATATAAATGTCCTTGGCTTCCAAGAAGAGCTCCTCCCCCACGTCGGGATTCAAATCCCGGTATTCCCGAGTGGCGTTGTACAACAAAGCCCAGTTCTCCTCCGCTCGCGCCTTGGCAATCACGTCTTCGAGGCCCTCGACATGGCGCTGATAGCCGACCGAAATGCTCGCATCAAGAAGCGCTGACACCTGCTCCCAGTTCTCTTTGGCCGCCTCGTAGTTGCCTATCATGAAATTCTTCTGCGCCTCTTCGGCATATTGGGATGCCTCTTCAAAGATTTCCCGTCCAAAGACATGGCTGGAGTCCTGCTGCGCCTTTTCATAGACGGCCGCGGCGGCGTCCCGGGCAGCTAATGCCTCCGCTTTGGTCACGGCATAAATCGGGGCCGTGCCTGCAACGAAACCAAGCAGACCAAGCATCATGCACAGGAAAAAAGTGGGAGCGGACTGGTTTTGCATAGGATGGAGGATGGATTAGAAGTTGGATAGAACAAGGCCAGGGGACGAAAAGCGCGTTGCAAAACCGCCAGGCGTCTTCTGGCGCGCTCTTTACCCAATTGGGCGGCGCATGGGTCTCTTTGAGGCATTTATGCGGAATTTGCTTAATATACCCCGTGTATGGCTGCGCGCCAATGCGGGACTGCCTCGCCGGGAGAGGTTCCTTTCGTGCATTTCGCGTGTTTCGCGGGAAAATGTGCGCTTTACGCCTGGCACTTTTACCGGACAGCAATGGGATTTCCCGCAAAAAAAGCCCTCCGCCGGGGGAGCGAAGGGCTTTCGTGTCAAGGGGACAATTGGCGGCGACGATTTCTTAGTCGTCAATCCATCTCCATGCCATCAATCAGCCAGCCCTTCTCCTCGTCTTTGCTCAGACTCAGGGTGGCTTCCATCTCTTTTTCCTCCTTGCCTTTCTTCGCCGTTATCGTGATTTCAACAGTGGCGTCATCGCCATCAACGTCGATTTCGCCGATTTCGACGGTGATCTTCGCCTTCGCCTTTTTTATTTCCTTGAACATCGCCTCGACTACTTTGCGGTCCTTTTTCTCCGCAAACAGCTTTGCGGCGGCCTTGCCGTCGAGCTTCTCAAAGGCCTTTGCGAAATCCTTGGCGACGCTGTTGGGGCTGTTGCCGCAGCTGGCCACGCCGATGGTGAGGAACGCGGCGAAGACCGCGAGGAAGAAGAATCTGCGGATGTTTTTCATGGTGATTTCAAGGGGGTTGAGGTGCTATTTCCTTAACGGGGGAATGAATTGGCTTTACTATAAAGTGTCTTTGGCATTTTGCCACAGGCGGAAAGGAAGGATAATTCTCATCTGCCTGAAACGCCCGGAGAAAAAGATAGCCCTTCGCGGTACGCACTCCATCGACGGGGGTTGTCCGGCGGCGGGGCGGGGTGTCGGCATCACCGCTTCGCGCTCCCCGTCAACGATTCTGGAATTTCCCGCAAAAAAAGCCCCCCGCCGGGAGAGCGGAGGGCCATCGTGTCAGGCGACAAAGAAATTGTCGGCGACTACTTCCTAGTCGTCATCCTCGTCGTCATCGTCGTCGGATGAACTATCCTCGTCAATGTCATCAATCATCCAGCCCTTCTTCTCGTCTTTGCTCAGATTCAGGGTGAGCTCCACTTCCTCTTCGTCCTTCTTGCCTTGCTTCATCGTAACCTTGAGGGTGACGGTGGCGGTGTCGTCATCGACCTCGACCTCGCCGACCTCGGCCTTGGTGATCTTCACCTTCGCCTTTTTCATTTCCTTGAGCTCGGCCTCGGCTGCCTTGCGTGCCTTTTTCTCCGCAAACAGCTTTGCGGCGGCCTTGCCGTCGAGCTTCTCAAGGGCCTTTGCGTAATCCTTGGCGACGCCCTTGGGGCTGTTGCCGCAGCTGGCCACGCCGATGGTGAGGAACGCGGCGAAGACCGCGAGGAAGAAGAATCTACGAATGTTTTTCATGGTTGTCTTGATGTTGGTTTGGGTTGGTCAGGTGAAAAAACAAAAAACTTACAAACGAAAGGAGAAAATCATTTGGAACAGCCGCGCCGATTGAACTCCTGTCCCTCCTCTATATACGGAATTTTCTTCGGGATTTTTCAGCGACTGGAGAAAAAAATCAGAAAAAACCAGAATTTCGGAATCTGCTGATTTTGATGCAAGGCCCGGAGAATAAAGAAAGCTTCTCTAAATATAGCCTAAAAAAAAGGAATTGCAACATAATAACGGAAAAAATTCCCCGGCAGGGCAAAAATCCCCGTCGTGGTCAGACAGGGACATGAGTCAAAACATCAATTTCAGGGAAAGGCGCTGATTCGGCGTGGCCAGCATCCGAACCGGCTTTCCGAAAGGCAGCGCGAGGCCGGGATGACAGTGGCCAAAGGACAACTCCTCAACGACCGGCCCCTTCACCAAGGCGGCATACTCCCGGCGGATCTCCGGCAGGAATTCTGCGTCTTTGGCATCGGTGAACTGTCCGAAGAGCAGACCGCCGAGTCGCTTCAGGATTCCCGTCTGGCGCAGGTGGTTGAGTTTTCGGTCGATGTCATGGGCGGGCTCGGCGATGTCCTCCAGGGCAAGCACGGCTCCCGTGAGATCGGGGCAGAACGGCGTCCCGAGCATTGCGTCCAGCAGAGTCAGGTTCATCGCGACGAGGGGGCCTTCCGCGACACCCGGCTTGAGGGTCTTTCCGCCTGCCCATGGCGGAAGCAAGTCCCGTCCGCCGTTCAGTGCGTTCAGGAAGCTTTCGGTTTCCAGGCGACGGGTTTCCGGCGGCGTCTCCGCCCCCCAGCTGGATTGCATCATGGGGCCGTGGATCAGCCTTTTGCAGCCATGCTTCCAGGCCGCGAGCAGAATCGCGGTGATGTCGCTGTATCCGCATACGAAGCACTCTCTTTCCCGCAGTTTTCCAAAGTCGAGCCATTCGAGGATGCGGGTGGAGCCATAGCCGCCCCGCATGGCGACCATCCCGTCCATCTCGGGCTCGTCCAGCAGGGTGTTGAAGCCTTCGGCGCGTGCGGAGTCGTCCCCGGCGAAATGGCGTGGCCCGACTGGCGTCTCCTTCCATGGGAGGAGTTCCATGCCCGTCAGCCGCCGGAAGCGCTCCGCGCCTCGCGCGAGCATTTCGGGGTTAGGGGCATTTGCAGTGGCGAAGAGGCCAACCTTTTTTGTTTTCGTCATTTCGGCAACCATTTTTGGTTCTTTGCATTATCTTATGGACGGGACGCCGCCATTCGACCGTCCCGCCGCCGGCGGGAGTCCGTGGCGCATGCCGCGAGTCGGCATCCCCTAGCCGGCTTCCATTCGCCTTCCTGCGGGCGAGAACAACCCTTAAGATAACCTGACTTCATGAAATTTTCATCGGCCATCCTACTGTTTTGCGTGCTGTGCGCCGGGTTGCTCCATGCGCAGGAGTCATCGGTGATGCCCTTGGCGGACTATGAGGAATTCCGGCAGGAGCAGGAGATGGTGCAGCGCGCCCAGGAATGCGCGGAGCGGCAAAAATACGCGAAGGCCGCGGACTGGTATCACCGCGCGGCGGCCCTTCAGAAGACCTCGGAGAAGCGGGCGGAGTATCTGCTGCTGGAGGCCGAGAATCTGCTGCTGGGCAAGAAGTCCCACCGTGCCAAGGAGGTCTATTTCGAGCTGGTGAACAATTACCGGTTCTTCGTGCCGCTTCATCGGGTGCTGGAGCAGCTGCGCGAGCTGGCGGACTACTTCGAGCACGGCACGGGCACGCTGCTGCGTTTCGACGACCCCGGCACCTCCATTGAAATCT
>JAFYIW010000119.1 GCA_017538465.1 Victivallales bacterium | reverse complement strand
CTGCGGGACGAGCAACGCAGGTGTTTTTGACACGCGGCCATTTCCGACGGCGGGACGCCGTCGGCACCCTCCCTGCTGGGCTGTTCCCGTTGACGTGCCGCCACCTTCGACATTCGTGACACGACTGCGGGGGCATCATGTCTCATGGCAAGTTAACTGTATAATACCCTTATTTTTTCCTGATGCCGTGCAGGAGCTTCTGGTGCGGCCATAGGTGGCAACGAATGCCTAGCTTATGCGGCAGCGCCACACGCTTTCCCGCAATCGACGCAAGCAGATCCTCCAGGCAGGCCCGATGAACCGCCGCACGGCGCAGGAATTCCTCGCGGATCTCCTGCGGTGGCACCGGATGCGCCTTCCAGTGTTCTACTCCCTCGGCAACGGACTCCGGCGTGTCTGACGCCCGGAAGACTGCGAATTCCGGCAACATGGCATCCCGCCCGCCGATATTCGAGGTGCTGACGACTGGCAGGCCGCACAGCGAATATTCGCCGCAGACGAACATCGCGCCCTCGACGGCTGAAAGCGCCAACCCGCAACAGGCACGCCCCATCTGACGGCCAATCCGCCAGGAATTCACCTTCTCCGCCCACGCCGCATGGGGGACCGTCTGCATGACCTCCTGGAAATATGCTTTCTCGCGCTGGGAATACGCGCCAATGAGATAGAGATTTGGCACCAGCGCGGCAAGGGCATGACGTTTGAAGGGCGTGATGCGGGCCACGTAGATTGCGTCGAAGTTGCGTTCCTTGCCCGCCAGGGGATAGCGTGCGGGATCCAGAAAGGCATTCTGATGGCACCAGACGCACTCCGCCGATTCACCCAGGATGGAGAGTGCCTCCTTCTCGTTGACCAGCACGATGATGCGCGTCTCCGGGAACAGCCGATGTGCTTCCGCCAGGCCATTCTTGAGTTCGGCGGCGAACTTCGGCTCCTGCACCGACCACCCCGTCTGCAGCAGCAGTGTCCATGCCTCGTCGGACGGTATTGACCGCCGAAACGCCTCGAGGTTGCGCAGAAAATCCGTGTCGAAAGCCGCGATGATGCGTGGTTTCCGACTCAATTCGTATGCAGGAAGATATTCCCAAAATGACATTTTATGCCCCAGAGACACTGCGCCGGATTTTCCGTCGGCGCCACAGCCAGCCGCCCAACAAAGCACACGCCGAGACCAATGAACACAGCCAGGAGCCACGCTGAAGAGGCGTCGTCCGATACCCCACCGTTACCCTGCCGGAAGGGCAATCCGCTGGAATGACCACCGTCAAAAGCCGATTGGTTCCCACGCCGGTCGCCAGCCGCCGTTTGCCCCCATCCGGCAAGTCCAGCCACGCCTGGTAACCATAATAGGGCACAATCGGCACCTCGATTTCGTTCTCCTGCGAATTCCCCGCAAAGGACACCTCGAGGACATTCTTCTGCGGACGAGACACCTGCCAGTCCAGCGGATGACTTGGCACCACCACGTCACCGCGTTCGCGAATCTCCGTGTCGAGCAGCCCGCCCGCTGGCAGATAGTGGATTCCGCTGGCCTCCTGCGGCCGCCCCGGGTGGTAGGATTTGACCAGGTCGTGCTCGTGAATCCTGCTCGCATAGCAGTATCCCACATTGACAAACCATGCGAAGCCGGCTCCCGCCACCACAATCCACAGCCAGTAGCGCTCGCGTCGCCATTCGGAGCCCACGAGCGAAGCCAGCGTCAGCCCGCCGCCGAAGGCGAGAAATGCCGTCGCCGGCCCGAAGAAGCGCCAGGGGAACTGGATGACCGCCAGTGGCTTGAAAGCGCCTTTCCAGGAGGGCATCTCGGTCGCCATCAACAAGCACGCCACCCCGGCAATCAGGCAAAGATCACGGAAGAGTTCGACGGCAGTCCGACGCGAAGCCAGGCGCAGCCGCTGCAACCCCGTGATGACGAAGATGAGTCCGATGCCCGGGGGAATCCACACGGGCGGCTTGCTCGTCGGAATCTCCAGGAAGAGCTTCAGGAACGGCATGCAGCGCTCCAGGATTGCCTCGTTCTCTTCACCCTGGATGATGAAATCCAGATGCGCGAACTGCTCGCACATCGGCGCCAGAAAGGCAATGCCCAACAGCACCACCGGCACTGGGGAAAGCAATAGATATCCCAGCCGTCGCGGCTCACGCAGCAACCGGAGCGCATTGAAGAACAAGATTGTCGCGCAGACGGCCGTCCACAGAAGCAACGACAGGCTGTGCGAGCAGACCAGTCCCAGAAACCCAAAGGAAAAGTAGTAGAATTTTCGTGGTTCGCCGTAAATCAGCTCGTAAAGTCCGAGGAGGATCCACGGCGCGAAGGCGAAGGCAAAGAACTCGCCCAAAGACTCCCGGAGAAAGAGGTCGGTCGCCAGATAGCTGCTCCAGGTGTATAGCAGGGCCACGGCAAAGGCGCCGAAACTCGTCGCCGAAAGCTTTTTCGCGCAATGCCACGCACTCCAGGCAGTAAACAGCATCCATCCGACCACCAGGAGCTTATACGCCGCCACGATGCCGACGCCACAAAGCATGAGCAAAACTGCCGGATACAAAAACAGATCCGGATAGAATAGCCCCGTGGCATAGCCGTAGCCACACAGCGCCTCATGGTTGACCATCGACGGAATCTCTCCCAGCCGGAAATTCACCGCCATGGCATGAAGCCGAGTCAGATGATAGTAAAGGTCATGGCCTCCTGGCATTCCAGGCAAGAGCAGCCCGGCCAGCCCAGCCAATGTCAGAACGCCCAAGAACATCGGATAGAAGCGTTGCGGCGTCAGGCGATCATGGATGGCCTTGACCCGCTTTCCCATCCAATCCACGACATTCACGGTGCACCTCATTTCCGTTCCCAAGTACGTTCGCTGATGATAACCCGCGGGCGCCCCTTGGTCTCCAGATACGTCTTCCCGACATACTCTCCGACCACGCCGATTCCGGTCAAGTTCAGCCCCCCGACCAATGCGATTATCGAGGAAAACATCCCCACGGCATCCCAATACCCTTGAAAGGCACGCATGATAACAAAGACCAGCACACCGACCAAGCCAGCCAAGGTCAGCAGCAGCCCGCCCCACAAAATCAGGTGGATGGGACGCACCGAGAGGCTCGTGATGCCATCCCCCGCAAACGAAAGCATCTTGACAAAGCCGTAGTGCGACCCGCCCGCCATGCGCTTCTGGCGATCATAGTGGACTACACTGCTTGGGAAGCCAACCAGAGGGACCAATCCACGCAAAAAGAGGTTCACTTCCTGGAAATGCAAAAGCGCATCCAGCGCACGCGCCGACAGCAGCCGATAGTCCGCGTGGTTGAAGACCGTTTCCACCCCCAGGAAATGCTGAATACGGTAGAACCCCTCGGCCGTGATGCGCTTGAAAAAGCTGTCCGTCGAACGGTCTTTGCGCACGCCATAGACCACATCCACACCCCGGGCATACTCGTCCACCATCGCTTCCATGGCGCCGACGTCGTCCTGCCCGTCGCAGTCAATTGTCACGGCAATATCGCATCCTAATGTACGAGCCTCCTGCAGCCCTGCCCACAATGCCAACTGATGCCCGCGGTTCCGGCTCTGGCGAATGCCCAAGAAACGGGAGTCGCCCTGCGACAAGCCGACGATAATCTTCCAGGTCTCGTCAACGCTCCCGTCGTCCACTAGCAAAATCCGGCTCTCCGAAGAGACCTTGCCAGCTGCAATCAAACGTCCCAATTCGTCGGAAAACAGAGAATGCGTGACGGGAAGCGTCTGCTCCTCGTTGAAACACGGAACAATGATGATTAGCTTCGGCTGCATTAGAAGACCACCAAAATTGAATGTAAATATTTTATTATTAATTATTATTAACCAGTTAGATTAAAATAAAAACAACTTCCCGGGAATTGTTGGCCCGGCATCTTCCCATAACATAGCACAGAATATGAATTTTACGATGTCTTCTGGTGGAATTTCCCCTGAATTGCATGTCTACTGGCGCCCCGACAGCATGGCGATGTACTGCTGGCGCCCCGCAAAATAAACTGAAATTCAGACACCACCTCACTCTGTCAGCAGCAGGCAGGCGTAGCGCGACGGATCCTTGCCGTAGAAGATTCCGGGGGTCCACTCGAGATATCCGTCCATCTCCATGAGCTTGTCGATGGCGATGTCGGGCGAGTCGTTGTCCGAAACCACGAAGGAGACGCCGTAGGAGGCGCCAGCCTGGGGCGTCGGCAGGCCCAGGAACTTCCAGGGCACCGCGAACTCCATGACCAGAGTGTCGTCGGTCTTCGCGGAAGCCGCCTTCG
>JAFYIW010000014.1 GCA_017538465.1 Victivallales bacterium | reverse complement strand
CAGGAGGAGGGCTCCGGCGCCTCCAAACATCATCATCACCACCATCATCAGTCTGCAGATTCGACGGGTGCCGCTGCGACGGGTGACTCTAAGCAGCCTCCGAAGGAGAAGTAGCTATTAATTCGGAGCATTCCAGTTCAGGGCATCATCATGGCCATCATCACCGCCGCCGTCGGGAACTTCTGCGGCGGTTCTTTCATCGCTGTTCCAAAATCGCCTTGGGAATTACGTTGGCGACGATTGGGGTGCTTCCGATTGTCTGGGGTGGCGGCCAATCCTGGTGGTTCTCTGCGGCACTGCTCACGCTGGTGACTTCCTTGGCGATTTGGCAAATCGGCATCTGGTGGATGGGGGATGGAACTTATCGGGTGCGCTTCTCCAGCGGGAGTTTTCTCTTCGTCGTGCCTTTGGCGATAGGATTCTTTCAATGGCTGCCTTTGGGGAAGGCCGTGCAGATGCTCTGCCCCGCCGCGGCGAAATACTGGGTGGATGCGAGTGCCTTCTGGCATGTCCGCGCAGCCTCATTGTCCTTGGCCCCGGATGCAACACTGCGCCGTTGTGGGCTGTATTTGGGATGCCTGATTGTTTTTCTGGTGATTAGCAGCCTGGCGCGGCACCGCCGGTATATGGTTGCGGCGCTTTGTTCGGTGGCGCTGGCTGCGGTTGGAAACGCCGTGCGGTTTTATGTGCAGGTCTTTTCCGAGCCGGGGAGGGAAGGTCGTCCGCTTACGGGAACTTTCCTCAACCGCAACCATTTTGGTTTTATGATGACGTTGGGCATCATGGCCGTTTCGGGATTGCTGGCCATCGTTTCCTCGAAAAAGTCACATCACCATTTCGATTCGCGGAATCGTCTGCTGGACCAGGAACGTCCGCAGGGGGTGTTCTTCCTGCTGACTTTCTTGATGCTGTTCCTGATTGTCGCGCAGGCGCTTTGCCTTTCCCGTGGTGCATTCTTGACTTCCACGATTGGCCTAATGGCATTCTGGTGTGGCTGGGTCTTTCATCATTTTCATTACCGGAAAAGTCATGCGGCGACGGTTGCCAGCGGCAGGAACCGCCAGATGCTTCTGGTGTTTGCCATATTGCTGGGAGGAGCGTTGTGCATAGCCACGCCATGGATTCTGGAGGCGCTCTCCGAACGATATGCCACATTGCTGACGGCGGATGGAGTGGACAGCGAGGGACGGCTCCGGGTCTGGCGCGTCTCGCTGAAGCTGTTCCGTCCATTTGGCTGGTTTGGCGTCGGCCTGGGCGGCTATGGCGTTGCGGTGCAGCCGCTGGAGCATGGTTTTTTCCCAAAAGAGCTCATTGTTCACGCCCATAGCGACTTTCTGGAATTGGCCTGCGAGATTGGTCTGCCCGCGGTGGTTTTCCTCATGCTTCTCGGAGGGTGGCTGTGGAAACGGGGACTGCATGTCATCCGGCGGCAGCAGGACTCGGTTTACCACTGGGCGGGAATGGCGTCACTGGTCGCATTGGGCAGTTGCGCCGCGCATGAATTCGTGGAGTATAGCCTGCTGGCTTGGCCGAATGCCTTTGCGTTTACGGTGATGATGGCAGTGGTGGCGGCGTGTTTAAGGGTGCATCGTGGCACTGCCGGGAAACGGGGGGTGGTCTCGGAACTGACGACATCCGCAGACGATGAGGCGGTCTTTGTGGATCCCGAAGAGGCGGAGCGTAAACTCAGTTCGGAGGCACGGCATCGGCATCATGAGAATTTCCGGCGGAACCGATGGCGGTATCGTCTGGGATATCTCGCCTTCGCCATTGCTCTTCTGGCGGTGAGCTGTCCGTTGCTGTTGCGCAATCTGATTTCTGGCATTCAGGTGACCCGATTGCTTCATGCCAATGAGGAGCTCAAGGCCGAGGACAGTGCATATCACTGGGGGAAGTCTGTGCAGGATTATAGACAGCTGCTGGCTCTGGCGGACCGTGGACTCCAGTATTGGAATTCCAGTCGCCCCAAGACGTTGTCTGTAAGGGCGGAGGTGCGTCGGAATCTGGCGGAGGCATTGGAGGAAAGCGCATTGAATGGTTCCTACACGAGGCAGGCATCTCTCGATGCGGAAGAGGCAAAGGAGCAACGACGGCTGGCTCTGGCGGATCTGGCGGAGGCGTGCGGGCGGATACCGGGATATGGCGATTATGCATTCCAATATGCCAGAACGCTGGAAATCGCCGTGGAGGCGGGCGATGCCGCGGCCGGACGGGATGAAGTTCTGGCGGTCTATGAGTGGGCGCTGAGCCGTCAGCCAGGCATTGCGGACAGCGTGCGCGCGGCTTCGGACGCCTACGCGCGCGCCTGGCTGTGGGCAATGCGCAATCGTTTGGCTTTGAAGGCGATGCAGTACCGTCAACGCGCCATTGACGGCTATTTGTTCAGCCTGGAGTTGGAGTATTCGCAAGGAGTCTTGAAGGTCTTGCGGCTCTTGCGGGTTCCTCTGGAGGAGGTGCTTGCGCATGTCACGTCTGGGAAAAATCAGCAGAGTTTCTTTGATTCGCTGCTGAATTCACAGGATTATCCGGCGGCGCAGACGTTGCTGGAGGTCATGGAGGACTCCATTCCGGATTCCAAGGAGTTCAGTGCCGGGGAATGGACGTGCCAATTGGCAAAGGACAAGACTGCGTTGGCCGAGCTGACTGGTGACATGGCGAGGCAGGACGAGCATTGGCAGGAGTGGCGGAGCGCCGAACAGTCCTTGCAAAATGCGCAGCTTGCCCAATATCATGCTCTGCTGGAAAGCGGCAAGGACTGGGATGCAGGGGAGCTGCTAAGAGTTCTTGCCCAAAGGGAAATGCCGACGCCCCTGGTCGCGGTCAGCAATGCCCGGCAGGCGAAGATGCTGGGGCGTCCGGATGAGATGGTGGCGGCGTTGTTGCCGTTGGTTTATTATCAGGAATGCCCCTCGCATGATGAGTTGGAGGCCGCATTGGGGCTGCTGGCGGAGCAGAGGGGGGGGGCGGCTTCCTCGAATGCCTTCCTGGCATTGCGCATTGCCTTCCTGGAGAATGCCCTGATTCTCCGGCAAGCCCAGACGCTGGAGACTGCGGCAGACCGCGAAAAGGTGACAATGGCTGTCGCGCGTCTGGAAAAGCTCTATGCGTCTCTGGAGGACGAGAATGCCGTCCACTGGATTCAAGAGCACCTGATTGCCTATTATGCGGGCATGGGGCATGAAGCGTTGGGGAATCTCGAACAGGCCAGCGCAGATTATCGGCTGGCTTTGACGGAATGCCCGAATTTCCTGGCCGCCGCAGTGCGGCTGGCTCAGATTGCCCCGGAACAACTGAAGTCTGCCGAACAGGAATTGCTGAAGTGGCAGGCGCGCATGGGCCATCCGATTGGCTTCCTGGCTAGGGGGCTGGCGTGGCTGGACCTTGATTGCCAGCCGGATGAGATTCGGGAATTGTATGATACGACGCAATGCACCTTTGCGTTGCTCATTACAGATGATATCCCGCGTTCTCAGGAATGGGAGGCGGTTTTCTATGACCGCCGAGGAAGGGTTTTCACGAAGAAACTAATTGACCAGAATATGAGTGCCAAGTTCCTGACGGCCCGCGTGGGAGAAGTCATGCTGCTGAAGGTGCCATGTCAGCCAGCCTTTGATATTGCCAAGGGAAGCCGCCGGAAACTGGCGGATGGGGATCTGACCGTTAAATTGGGCAATGCCCGTGCCAGAGTATTGAGGCTGCGTCTGGATAAATGACGCCTCACGGGCAGAGGCGTCTACGGCATGGACTGGAATTTCAGCTTGGTGATACGGTGCTGACGCACTTCCAGTACGGTGATGCTCACGTGGCGGTAATGGTAATGCTCTCCGGCAGAGGGGATTTTTCCCGCGAGTTTGAGGACAAGCCCGGCGGCGGTCTCAAACCCCTGATTGGGGATGTCCATGCCTAGATACTCCTCCAATACGCGAATTTCCATCCGTCCGCTGCATAGGAATGACGTGGGCGAAAGACGTCGGAAGCCCGCATTCGCCTGGTCGCGCTCATCGCCAAGGTTGCCGGTGATGAGTTCGACCAGGTCCTCGGCGGTGACCATCCCGATCATGCCGCCATACTCATCGACCACAATGGCAATCGGAACCGCGCGATGCCGCAGTTCATCCAGCAGAGTGCTTACCGACTGCGATTCCGGAGCAAACAGAAGTTTGCGATTCAGGTAGGGCTTCACGGACTGAAGCAGGAATTCCTGCTCGGAAAGAATCTCCGGCTGATGCTGCGCAAGCACTTCCTTCAGGCTGATGGTCCCGATGATGCGGTCCACTCGCTCGTGATACACCAGCAAATGCGTGAAGCCCGTCTGGGCAGTCAGCTTCCGCACGTCATCCATGGTGGCGGTGTCCGGCAGCGACTGGATTTCAATCAACGGAACCATTACGGTCTCAACAGGGCGCTGATCAAGTTCCAAGACCATCTGAAGCATCTCGGCGGCTTCTTCGCCGACCAGATGCTGCTCGGCAAGCATCTCGGCCATGAGCTTGAGGTCCTCACGGGTCACGCCAGCGCGACCGGACAACGGCTTTTCCCCAGAAGGCGTCAACGAGAATAGACGGGCCAGACCACCTAATGCCCAGACAAATGGGGCCAGTAGCCGTTCTGAACAGCGCATTGGCTGGGCGACGAGCAAAGTGATGGAGTTGGCATGGCTGCGTCCAAACGCCTTTGGGATGGCCTCGCCGAAGACCAGCACGATGGGCGTGACGATGAATGAGGTCAGCCAGGCCGTCCAACTGGAATCCGGCTGCGCCAGGGCTGGAGTCAGGTTGTGGACGATGAGGCTGTGCGTGAGCAGGGAGCCTACCGCAAGTCGTGCGAGGGTGGTCAGGCTGACGTGGGTGAGGTTGTTGCCCACCAGCACGGTGCCGAAGAAGCGGTCGGCGTTCTCTAACAGATGGCAGGCCTCCTTGGCGCGGCGGTCGCCATCCCTGGCACGGCTCTTGAGCCAGACCCGGTT
>JAFYIW010000118.1 GCA_017538465.1 Victivallales bacterium | reverse complement strand
TGTCGCCCTTGCGGATGAGCTCCTGCGCGGAGGTCTCCGGCACGCGCTCCCAGTTGGCGGGAGACTCGCAGACGAAGGCCAGGCCCTTGTAGGTCTCGCCAAACCAGACGTAGGGACGGAAGCCGTGATGGTAGGGATGCGTCTGGCAGTCCTCCATGCTGGCCCACACCACGCCGTCCTCCTGCGCGAGTTCGCGGTGGATGTTCTTGCGCATCCCGTTGCCCATTGCGCAGACGTATTTCAAGTACTCCGACTTCAGCGGGATGTCCAGTTGCGCGGAGGCGAGTTTCACGGGACCTTCGGTCGGCTCGAAGGTCATCGTGACCTTGCAGAAGCCGTCGAAGTCGTATTCCTGTCGGATGAGGACATTGACCTTGCCGCACTCCAGACGGCTTTCCAGGGTGATGTGGTCTTCGGCCTGTTCCAGCAGTTCGGGTTCGCCGACCATCGCGGCCTCCTGACCGCCCAGCCGCAGCGCGACCGGGGCAGTGAGCAGGTTCTCGCCCTGCGCGTAAATCGCATCCCACAGTCCTCCGCCCAGATGGAAGCCAGTCTGGAGCGCCTGGACCTCGCGGTCGCTATATTTCAGCGGCACATACGGCGGCAGCACGACGCGTTTGGCGCCCAAACCCAGCCCCTGCCACGGGAATTTCCGAACCAGGAAATCCCGCCGGGCCTCCTGGAGAACCGCGCCTTGGGCGTCCACCACCTCGGCCACCAAGTCATAGCGACCCTCTGGCAATTCTGGCAAATCCCAGCGGGTTTGCAGGGTATCATCCTGCTTGGCGCATTTCTGAAGCGAGTGAACCGCGCCTGCCTCGTCCACAATCTTGAAATTGACCTGTGTTGCCTGGGCGAATTTCTCCGCCTTCGTGCAGGTGACTTTTGCCTTGATGAAGCCGTAGGTTGGATAGAATGCGAAATCCAGCATGAAGGGCGGGTCGGGATCCTCGAAGGCAAGGCCTTTTCCCTGTTCCCACGCAAAGGTCCTGCGATACAATGGCTTGCCATCCTGCACATAAGTCATCTCGGCCCCCAGACGACGTTCCATCGGCTGGAGGATGGCCCGCAGTATCGCGGTCACTTCTTGATCCGGAGCCGGTTCGAGCGTGGTGTTCACATTGCGGGGCACATCGGTCGCCACCATCAGCGCCTCCAGCGTCACCCGCGCATCATCCACTCCCGGATTCGCCACGGACCACTGAATTTCGTAGCCGTAGCCCTTCCAGCGCTTTCCAAAGGTCTTGAGGCCCGCCACGGGGAGGTTCTTCTGGGGCACGAAGGTACCGGGGCCATCCGGCGACCAGACCACGTGCTCTTCCAAATTCTGGAACTCCCTTCCTACCTGCAATTTATATTCCTTCCCGTATTGTAGTTCTGCAACGCCGAGAGCCTGCCAGGGGATGGCGGCCTCGAACTCCAGATACTCGCGCTGGGGGACGGCGCACGAAATCACGCCATCCATAGCGCATGCGCCTGTGGTGTCGAAGTCGATGCGTTGCATCATGTCACCATCGCCGAAGGCCACGAAGATACTCCCGGTCGAAGAGAGCAGCATCGGTCCCGGCGGCAATGCGCTCTGTTGCGCGATGTAAAGGTACTGGTCGTCATAGCCGATATGATGATGCACGTCGCGAACGCTCATCAGACCGGTCTCTTGAGAGCAGGAGCCGAAACTGGGCGAGGCCATCCGCCACTCGGTTGACCAGATGCGACCATCGATCTCGGGTGCCTGTGGCATCGGCGATAGTCGCAGGAAAGTGCCCGATTCAATCGCGAAAAGCAGTACGCTGGTTGTCCAAACGAGCCCCAAAAGAAGTTTGAAAACCGTGGTTGTCTTTTTCATGGTTTGGAATGTTATTAGATTGATTCCGAATTGTCTGAAGTTCTAAAAGTTGTTTCCCGAAGAGAGACGACGACACCGATGCGAGCGGCCGCCGCGAAGAGATGCTCCAGCCGTTGTGCGAGAGTCATCTTGCCATATTCCGGCTGGTTGTCGTAAAGCGCCAACGCCGCCAGCACCTTGCCGTCCAGGGAGGTCACCGGAACCGCCAGCGACCAAGTGTCCTCGACCGACTCGCCCCGGACCTCGGCGTAATGCGTGGCGGCAATCCCCTCGCACAACTCCTCCAGTCGGGCAGTGTCGGTCACGGTCTGGCTGGTGACCTGACGACGCTGAATGCGCCTAAGCAGCCGACGGCGGCTCTCGGCATCCATCAGCGCCACCAGTAGTCGGCCACTCGCCGTGGAATGAAGCTGGTCTGCCCAATGCTGGGGCGGAAAACTGAAGAAGTTATCGCCACGTTGCAGGAGGGACAGACACAGCAACTTGTCATTCTCGATGACGCCCAGGAAGACCGAACTGCCCGTCGTGTCCCTTAGTTCTTTCAGGATGGGACGGCTCGATTCCCGCAATGTCTGCCAGTGGTCCGCCGCCTGGCCAAGATAAAAGCAGTGCGATCCCAGGCGATACCGCCGCGAGGAGTCCTGGCTGACCAGCCCTTGAGCATATAGCGCACGCAGGATGTTCCCCACCGTCTGCGGAGACAACTCCAACTGCTGCGCCAGCGCACTCGGAGACACCGTCTCCGGACTGCTCTCCGCCAGCAGGTCCAGCAACTTCACCGCACGCTCCAAAGATTGAATCGCCATTTTTCCGTTTATGATGGATTTTCTCCGCAGCCCCTGTTAATATACAATATTGTTTTATTTTTGCAGGGCGGGGTTAGGCACAAGCAATAGCTGCCCCGCCTTCTTTTTGGAGGATTTTATGCGCCGAAGCAAAAAATCCGCCCATTTGTGTCTATACTTTAAGCAACCGCCCATTTGTCATCCCAATCTTAAGCGTCTGTCCATGAAAGCAATGACATTCGATGCCCGCCATGAGTTTGCGTGGCAGGAGGTCCCCGACCCCGTCCGTCAGGACGATGAAGTTCTCATTGAAGTGCATGCCGCGGCGGTGAACCGTGCGGATTTGATGCAGAAGGACGGCTGCTACGCCTCGCCGTCCGGCTGGCCCCAGTGGTGCGGGCTAGAGGTCTCCGGCGTGGTGCTGGAGACGCCGAGAGGCTCGCGGTTTCGTCCTGGCGACGCGGTGTGCGCGCTGCTGGGTGGCGGGGGCTATTCGGAGAAGGTCATCGTTCCGTCGGGGATGGTGACGCCGATTCCGTCGGGCCTGTCGATGGTGGAGGCGGCCTCATTGCCGGAGGTCTGGTCCACGGCGTATCTGAATCTGCATGTGGAGGCCGGCGGGCTGAAGCCCGGCGATGTCTTCTATGTGTCGGCGGGGGCCAGCGGCGTGGGGTTGGCGGCCATCCAGTTGGCGAAGCGGATGGGCGCGGAGGTCCTCGCCACCGTCGGCTCTCCCGAAAAGGCCGCCTTCGTCAAACGTCTCGGTGCGGACCATGTGGTGGATCACCGCACGGATGACGTGCTCAAGGTCATCGGGGCGCATCCCCCAACCGTGGCGCTGGACTGCGTCGGCGGCCCGCTGATGGGAGCCGCCTTCAGGAATATGGTCTTCGGCGGACGCTGGATCATGATCGCCACGCTGGGCGGGGCAGAGACCGCCATCGACCTGGAGACCGTCTGGCGCAAGCGCCTTCGTTTGATTGGCAGCACGCTGCGCAGCCGCACGCCGGATGAGAAGGCCGCCATCCTGCGCGCCTTGGAGGCGCAGATCTGGCCGCTCTTCTCCGAGCGCAAACTCGTCTCGAACATCCATGCGGTCTTCCCCATCCAGCAGGTCAACGACGCTCACGGCATCCTGCGTCGCAACGAGAACATCGGCAAAGTGGTGCTCACTTTGCGTTCCTGAAAACCATCCCGACCTCCCAAACGATGAAAATCTCTCAGATTTACTTTCCGGCCAAGGGACAAGCCGCGCTCCAAACCGAAGAGTTCTCTCCGAAACTGGCGTCCACACAGGTGCTGGTGAAGGCGGACTACGATGTCCTCAGCGCCGGCACCGAACTGGCCAACTACCATGCGCTGCCCAACACCGGTGCCGCCAAGACGGGCTTCCCGTTCCACGGCATCGGCTACAGCGTCTCCGGGCATGTCGTCGAAATCGGCGCGGAAGTCACGACGCTTTCGCCCGGCGACCATGTGGTGGTGCGCTGGGGCGGTCACCGCTCATGGTTCGTCCAGGAGGAAAAGAACCTCTTCAAGATTCCGGCGGACGTGGACATGCGGCAGGCGGCCTTTGCGCATCTGGCCTCTTTCTCCTTCCTCGGCGTGCGCAAGCTCCAGGTGCAATTGGGCGAGGCCGTAATGGTTGCCGGACAGGGGTTGCTGGGCCTCCTCGCGAATCAAATCGCCCGCCAGTCCGGCGCCTGTCCCGTGCTGGCCAGCGACCTCTCTCAGGAACGCCGTGAACTGGCGCTGCAGCTCGGCGCGGACCATGCGCTCGATCCCCGGGACCCGGATTTCGTGAAAAAGGTCACGGAGTGCACGGGCGGACGCGGCCCCGAGTGCGTGGTCGAGGTGACCGGATACATTCCCGCGCTTCAGCAGGCACTCCAATACATCGCCTGGCAGGGACGCATTTCCCTGCTGGGCTGCACCCGCGTCTCCGACCAACCCATCGACTTCTATCGCGATGTCCACAGCCGCGGGGTCTCCCTGATCGGATGTCATACGCTCACCCGACCGCACGAGGACTCTCGCCCCGGACAGTGGACGGAGTTCGACGACTACCGCACCTTCTTCCGGTTGCTTCAGGCGGGGCGCCTAAAAGTGGCGCCCCTCATCCACGAAATCGTCTCGCCGCGCGACGCCGCAGAAGTCTATGACCGTGTCGGCAATGTCAAACAGCCGCCCGTCGGCATTCTCTTTGACTGGACAGACTTTGAATAGCGGCCGGAACTTTAGACTTTAGACTTTGTGATGAAGCCCATTCGTGTAGCCCAGATTGGCATCCTCCATGAACATGCTCATGGCAAGATGGACTCTTTGCGGAAACTTCCGGAGTTCTTCGAGGTGGTCGGCTATGTCGATGACCGCGACTTTTCCGTCACGCCCCACTATCAGACAGACCTGGAGCGACCCTATGCGGGGCTGAAGCGTCTCATGCCGGAGGAGGTCTTCACCGACCCCACGCTGGAGGCCGTCGCCGTCGAGGTCCCCAACAACGAATTGGTGCCAATGGGACTACGCTGCGTGGAACGGGGGCTTGCCATTCATCTGGACAAACCCGCCGGCGAGGAATTGGCTCCCTACAAGACACTGCTGGACCAATGCGCAGCCCGGCATCTGTCCTTCCAGATGGGCTATATGTTCCGGGGCAACCCCGCCTTCCAGTTCGCCATCCGTGCCATCCGCGAGCATATACTTGGCGAAGTCTGCGAAATGGAAATCGACATGAACCACAACTATGGCGGCGAAGTCTATCAGAATTACCTCGGGAATTTCCGCGGAGGAATACTGTGGAACCTCGGCTGTCACCTGATTGACTTCGTGGTCGCCGCGATGGGGCACCCGTCTGGCGTGACGCCTTTCCTGCAATCCGCCCCGGGCGACCCGGCGGCCATTCGCAACAACTGCATGGCGGTGCTGGAGTATCCCCATGCGACCGTGACTTTGCGCGCCTGCAGCCGCTGCGGCGTTCCCTCCCGCCGGATGCGCGTCGTCGGCACCAGAGGCTCCCTCGTCCTGGAGCCAATTGAGCGTTTTGACGGGCAGCCCCTGGAGGTCATTCTGCAGCTCGCCGAGAGCGCAGGAGACTTCTCCGCCGGCACGCATGTTGTCCGCTTCCCCGTGCAGACCGACCGCTACGCCACGCAGCTCATCGAGTGGGCCCGTTGCATTCGCGGCGAGACCACCAGTCCGTATTCCTTTGAACACGACCTCGCCGTCCACGCAATCACCCTTGCCTCCTCCGGCTTGCCGACAGGCCTGTCGTCAACGCAGGGATAAGGACGCGCCATGCGGAATGCCAGCTCCCCTGGCCTTAGGAGCTTCAAGGGATTGAACTGCAATCACGCGAAAGTTCCGGAGTAGGCGTATGGAATGACTTCCCGTCCCGTCTCCGCACTGCCGAACGGCGGGCGAAGACGAAGGGCGCGCTCCTCGCCTGGCAGGAGGTCAAAGTAGTTGTCCTCCGGCACGAAGGCACCGTCGAAGGCGACGCCGAGCGCGATGCCGCCGTGACAACGCACGGTGAGCGTATCGCCCCGTCGCTCATACGAGAGGCGCGCGGGCGCCATCGCCAAATCCGCGAGCCAGCCGGCGCACCAGCGGGCGCGGTCGATCCGCCGGCCATTCTCCGCCAATTCCAGGAAGAAGATGGTGTGATGGTCGGTCGGAGGGAGGGGCAATTCCAGAAGGTCAAGATTTTGGCCGGGGGGAAGGGAGACGGCTATTTCCGGTCTGGTTTTGACCTGCCCCGTGGAGGTGTCCGCCTCCAGGATTCGCGCGGTGATTTCGTGAGCGCGGAGGCGGTCATTGAGGATGGTGAAGACGAGTTTGTCCTCTCTGGGCGCAATGGCGGCGGCGACGGGCGCGAAGACGCGGCGACAGGCGTACCACCCCGCCTTGGGGCGTCCGCAATAATCGACCAGGGCGTAGCCGAGGGCGGGCCAGCAGTCGTTGAACATCCAGAACAAAGTCGCGGCGCTGTACCACTTTCCTCGGCGCATTCCCTCAATCACCATCCGCGCCCATTCGTATTGGAGATAGGCGCGGTGGAATAGTTTCTGGCCTGGGGTTTCGCCTTCTCCTAGAATCACCCTGGTGTTGCGGATTAGCCGGCCATGTACGGTGGGCCAGCCCATGTCAGTGAAATAATGATTGTTCTTGATGTGATATTCCAAGGCGCCATCGGCATTGTCCGGATGCGCGAGATCCTCCTCGGCGAGGAACCGTCGCAACACAGTGGGCAACGGATAGCCACCGATGGGGCATTCCGAGGAAAAGCGCGGCACGACCGAGAAGTACTCCGGGGAGATCTTCTCGGCGCCGCGCCACCACCAGCTGTCGTGGCAGTCCCCAATGGTGGCATCCGCGTTCTTCAGGCCTCCCCAGGGACTGCCGGGACGGAAGGGACGCGACGGGTCAACTTCTTCCAGCACGGGGTAATAGACCTCGTCCAGGAGGGCCCGGTCAGTCATCTTCGCGTCGTCCCAGTCGAAGCCATCGCAGTTTTCATTGTTTCCACTCCAGATGGCGATGCAGCAGTGGTTGCGCAATGCCAAGACATTCGCACGGACCTCCTCGCGGAAATTCTCCACGAACTCCGGGTCGTCCTCCGGGTAGTCGCCGCAGGCGAGCATGAAGTCGTGGAAGAGGAGGATGCCGTATTGGTCGCAGCAGGAATAGAAGACGTCCGGCTCGTATTCTCCGCCTCCCCAAACCCGCAGCATTGTGAAACCGGCCTCGGACGCCAGGCGGACCAGATTCTCGTAGTGGCTGGCGGAAAGATTTCCGGGAAAGGGCGACGGCGGCACCCAGTTGCCACCCTTGCAGAAGATCCGCACGCCGTTGACCAGCAGGATGCAGCTCTCGCCGGGATATGGGTTGTCCTGTTCCTTGCGCCGTCCGCGCATCTGCGCGGTGCGCGCCTCCTCGGGAGAACCCGGCTGGTCACGCAGACATTCAAGCCGGACGGTGCGGATGCCGGTGGCGACCGCCCTCTCGTCGAGCGGGGTCCCCTCGTTGGAGAACAACGTGGCGGTCACCTGATACCTCGGCTGGTCGCCGTAACCGTTCGGCCACCAGAGTCGTGGCTGTGGAAGGTCGGCCTGTAGCCGGATGACATCGGAGAAGACGCGCCCAGCCGTGCGCCAGACCTCGTGTCCGTCGGGCGACATGATGGCCACCGCGAACCGGCAGCCGTTCCGCGCCCCCGCGGTCTGAAGCCGGATGGCCAGCGATGCGCTGGTCGGCGCAATGGCCTGCGTATAGACGAAGAGGTCCTCGATGTTGGCCTCCTCCCAAAACACCACTTTCGTCTCCTTCCAGATGCCGGGGGAGACGAAGCGCTCCACCCAATCCCACCAGAAGGTGCACTGGACACGCCGGACGTGCACGCGGTCGGAGGTGAAGGCGGCCGGGCAGTCCATTCGTTTGCCCTGAATCATCTGCGCGTATGGATGGATGACGACCCGCACTTCGTTGGCGCCGCTCCTGAGTGCGTCCGTCGCCTTGGCCCGAAGCGGAACGAACATATTTCGCGAGGAACCCAGATGCTTCCCGTTCAGGAAGATGTCAGCGTACGTGTCAATTCCCCCGAAGCACAGTTCCGCTCGGGAGAATTCGGCGTCGGCGGGAACCTCGAAAGTGTGCGAGAAGGTCCATTCGACCTTCTCCGGCCACTGGCAACGCTTCGCGTTGTCGCGCCAGAAGACGGGCGGCAGCGCTCCGGCGGCCTCCAGGGCCGGATGCACGTGCCCCGGCACCTGGACGGGAATGTCAATCGGCTTCCCAGTCTCGTCCCGACCGGTCAGACGCCAGGTTCCTGAAAGAGATAGTTCGGTCTTCATAACGGGGAGGGGGCTGAAAACTTCAATGCGGCGACCTCCAGCGGAATCAAAGAAGTCTGCAGGCACCAGGCATCTCCTCGCCGCCCATGGCCGACTTCCCGCCAACTTCCGTCGCCCTGCAGTCGCGTGACTTGGCGGGACTCCTCCGCCCACGGACCGCAAAGCAGAAGTTCCTCGTGGACATCCAGGCTCAAGTTGGCGATCACCACGATACGCCCGCCCTCCGCAATCGTTCCTGCCTTGAGGAAAAGTTCGCCGTCGCCAGGATGCCAGACTGGCAGGCGGGACAGCTGGTCGAGCAGGCCAATCAACTGCGCCTTGCGGGTCTCGTTGAAGATTCCGAAGGCGTTGAACCCCTCGCCGCCCAGCCAGTTGGCGATAGTGACGACACTGGCGCCGGAGGTTCCATGGCAGATGACGGCCCCAGGCGCCAATTCGCTCCGCTCAGTGGCAAGGGCGTAGGCGCGGTGCCATAGGGTGGAGACGACTTTCGCACCGGCGGAGATTGGCTGGAGACGGGCGTATCGCCCTGCCGCCGCCATCGGCGTGCCGTCGCCCAGCGTCTCCAGGGAGACGTGCGGCAAATCCCAGGGAAACGCCTCGCAGCCGCACAGCGAGGAGAGACCACGGCGGGCGAGCGCCTCGGCGGCGGAGCCGTCCAAGAGGACATTGCCCTGGAATAGCCGTCGCAGTTCGTCGTCGGAGAGTTCATCGGCCTGTCCGCCGGAGAGCGCGGCGCAGGCGGCGGGACCCTTGCCGAAATGGATGGGAATGCCCATCCGCGCCATTGCCTCGTGCCAGCCGTCCGGGGTCGGGTGTGGCGGAAAGTTGAACGGGGGCTCATCTGGGAGGGGAATGCGTACGCCCTCCCATTTTGGATGAAGGTCTGCCACCGCATCCACCAGCCCCGCGTTCCTGCGGAGGATTTCGCGATAGGCGCGGCCGCTTTCCGGTTCGAAGGTCCCCAGCCGGGTGATCCAGAGTTTGCCGCCATCGCATCCTTCGAAAGCGGAGAGCACAAGGTGCGCCAGCAGCATCGC
>JAFYIW010000117.1 GCA_017538465.1 Victivallales bacterium | reverse complement strand
GCAAGAACGCCATGTGCCCGGCCACCTTTGTCAGTCAAGCAAAGGACCTCGCGGATCAAGGGGATGTGGATGGCCTGGCGGAATTGGCGGCCAATGACGTCTCGCCGGCGGCGCGCATCATCAACGCGGGCTTGCTGGCGGTGCCCCCAAAGGCGGAAAAGATTGACCTTTCAATCGTCCAGGGCGCCATGGAGGAGGAAGGCTCCCGGCAAGTCGCGCTGCTGTGGACAAAGATCCAGTATCTCATGGACATCGGCACCATCGCCCCCATGATTGGCCTGCTGGGCACGGTCTGGGGCATGATGGTCTCGTTCACTGGCTTGGACGCCGGCATCAGCCTAGTCAACAAGTCCGCTCGTCTGACCAGTGGCGTCTCCCAGGCCATGTTCACCACCTTTGGCGGACTCATTGTCGGCATTCTCGCCATCGCCGCCTATTCCATTTTCCGCGGCCATCTCAACCGCCTGACCAGCCATTTGGAGTGCCAATGCGCCATGCTCATGCGCCGTCTGGCGGGCGCCAGAAACTTTTCCGGCAACAAGCCTCCGGCCAACGCCGGCAAAAAATAGCCGCCCGCCTCTCCGAACGCGAAACTCCCCTTCCGCCCAATTTGGCAATCCCTAGTACACCCGTCATCCCGTCATGGACTTCAAGAAGAAATTCCAAGAACACGGCGCCGGCTTTCAGATGGCCCCGATGCTGGACATCGTCTTTATCCTCCTCATTCATTTCATGGCGGCAACCATCTTTGCCCAGTGGGACAACAAGCTGGAGATCAAGGTGCCCACCGCCGCCAACGCCGCGGAGAATGACATCCGCCAATATGGCGAAGTCATTCTCAACATCGACCGCGACGGGAAAGTCTTCATTGGAAGCAACGAAATCCCCGAAGCCCAATTGGTCGACCTGCTAGGCGCCATTTCCGCCACCTTTAAGGACGAGCCCTGCATCATCCGCCCTGACCGCGACACCAGCTGCCAGCACCTTGTGCATGTGCTTGACCTCTGCCGCGGCGCCAATGTCTGGAATGTATCCATCGCCACCGCCAAGCCACAGCCTTCCGAGCCAGCCTCCGGAACTCCTTGACTGGGAGAGAAAATGACCAGGCCATCACGACTCCTTCAATGGTGCGTTATTTGTGCGCTCCTCCTAAGCGGCAGCCTCCCTGCGGAGGACTACGAGGCCCTGCTCACGCCAGAGGATCTCTACACCTACATCACGGAACTTTACACCCGCAGCTACGATGACACGCTGCTGCCCAAAATCGAGCAGTTTCTGCAACGCTATCCAGACCATCCCTACGCCGACACCATCCAGCAATACAAAATCGTCGCGTTAAACCGCCAGAACCGTCCTGCCGACACCGTCGAGGCCATTCAGCGCTACCTGGCGCAATATCCCCAGTCCGCGCAGCGGGAGTCTTTTCTGCGGCTTCAGGCCTCCTATCAATACACCCTCAAAGACTATGCGAATGCGGCAGTCGGCTTCAGGGAACTAAGCCAATCCTCCCAAAAACTGTCGGACCGCGAGGATGCCATGCTGGCGCTGGCCTACTGCCTGCAGATGCTTCAGCAGCCAGGCGAAGCCCTCAAGCAGTACCAGGAGCTGTCCGCGTCTCCCCTTGAGGACGGCCATCCGGCCCGCATCAGCGCCCGTGTGAACCATGCCTATTATCTGCAGCTGGAAGGGAACCTCCAGGATGCGCTGAAGCTGTATCTGGAACTGCTGAATTTCCAGCACACGCCTGCGGAACTGCGCCAGCAGCTCCTATTCCAGGCCGCGGAACTGGCATACCAGCTTGACCAGGATTACACGCGCCCCGAGCAATTCTATACGACGCTTCTCGTGGAGTTTCCCCAAAGCGAACTCGCCGCCAAGGCGCTCCGCAGACTCTGCTCCTGCAAATTCCGCCTGGGCAAGAAGCAGGAATTTCTGGACCTATGCTCGCGCCTTCGCCAACAGTTCCCCGACGAGTCCGCGGATCCGGCTCTCGATCTTGCGACAGCGGATGCGCTCTACACGCTCGGACGATACGAGGAGGCACTCCCGTGGCTGCGCAAAATCCTCGAATCATCAGCCGTCAGCGAGGAGGTCCTTCGCCAGGCACGCTACTACGAGTTCTGCGTTCTGGCGGCGACTCAGCAGGATGACGCGGTGCTTGAGCGCGGGGACGCCTTCCTGGAGGACTACCCAAATTCCCTTTACAAGACCAACCTGCTCTCGCTCATGGCGGCAAGCGCCAACCGCCGCCATGACTTTTCACGCGCCCGCCGCTATCTGGAAACTCTTCTACCGCTGTTGGCCGGAGACCAGACCGGCTCCTTTGAATATGGACTCGTGCTCGCCAGCCTCTACGAGCAGGAGCGTCTCTGGACGCCGGCCGCCGATTTGCTGGAAGGCATCGTCGCCTACGCCGCTTCCGAGCAGCGCCCTGCCCTGCTTATGCGGGCGGCATTGGACGCCGAGCAGATTCCCGACTATGAGCGTTCCATGCGGCTTCTTGACAAGGTCCGGACCGATTTTGCCTCCCAGACGGACCTTCTGGTCCAGACGGCGGAGCTGCAATACCAGATTGGCGCACGGGCCGGCAAAAAGGACGCCGCCTTCCAAATCGCCCGCAGCCTCGTCGAGACCCGTGACCTTTTCGAGAGAATCCCCGGCAAAGAGCAAACGGTCTGGCTCACCCGTCTGGGGAACTTTTTCCTGGCCCAGGAGCAGTATCCCAAAGCCGCCGATTGTTTTGAAGCGGCCCTGAAGATTCCGGAATTGCCGCAGGACGCCAAAACGCGTCTGCTGCCCACGCAGACGCAGCTTCTCCTGAAGCTCGATGACGCCAAACGGCTCTTCGACCTGCTGCCGGATTTTCTTGCCGCGCCGAACTCTCCGGCATTCCCTGCCGCATGCTACGAAGAGCTAGCCAACTACTGCGTTAGACATCAGCG
>JAFYIW010000116.1 GCA_017538465.1 Victivallales bacterium | reverse complement strand
TTCTCCTCGGGGTCGGTGATGACGAAATGCACGGACTGCACTTGGTCCAGCAGGGCGGGTTTGGCGCAGGAGACGCGTGCCTTGGCCGATTTCAGGGAAGGGTAGGTGGCGAGGGAAAAGACGGTTTCGGGGTGCGGGTCGTCCCACTCCAGACCCTCTTTCCCGCCCCAGGCGAATTCGCGTTTGACCAGAACCTCGCCTTGCTCGTCCGTCAAAGTGCAGGTCATCTGGCGCGGGTCGCTGGGCAGGCCAGTCATGTTCAGGCAGAACATGCGGGATTCGCCTGCCGGGATATCCTGTGTGGCATCCACGCTTTCTGGATTGCCCAGCCATTGCACACGGGCTTCGCAGCGAACCCGGCAGCCGTGTGCTTTGGGAGCAGTGACCTGCCATTGGAATTGCGGACCCGCGCCGTCGATGGGCGGGGTGCTGCCCAGACGGACCACCACTCCAGGCGCATCGTCGTCCATCACCACTGAAGCTCCGCCATCGGCTAGTGTGGTCGTTTCGTCCGGATCATGCCAGCGTCGGGTGACCTGGAGGTTCCACACCTGTTCCACCATCGGCTCACCGCCAAGCGTACTCCAGGGAAGGTAGAGTTCCGTCGTCCATTTCCCGCCCTCTGTCCGGACGGTGCCAATGGCGTCTGGTGGAGCGGAAAGCCTGCCTTCGCCGTCAATCATTGCGGAGATGGTTTCGTTGGATGGGGAGGTTATGGTTAGCCTCACGGCATCGCGGGAGTCCGCGCCAATCCGGTCATGGATTCCGCTGACCACCGCGAGTGCCAGTCCTTCGTCATCTCGCGCCAGATACAACGTCGCCGTCCGTCGTGAGACCTCTCCCGTGGACTTGGAGAGCAGTCCCCAAAGCTCCAGTCCGGAGGCGTATTCGCCGGGGGCGACCTCGCCATCGATGTTCAACGGCTCCGATGTCTTTCCCAGCCTGGCTTCAAAGGCGACGGCAGAAGGCATTGCCGTCAGGAAAAACAGGGCAAGCAGGGAAAGGCAAAATGGATTCAAATGTTTCATGGACAGTGATGTTTTACAAATTCATCGGCAATGGTCTGCCCGGCGACCAAGCCCTTCAAAGTGACGGCGGGTTTGCGAGATTCACGTATTCTCTGCACGATATGGGGGATGCAGTTAATATAACTCCTGATGAAGGGCGCATAACAACCCTATGATAGGATATATTAACCTTGTGGTTCCTTGGAACATAGCGACCGAACGAAGGAATCATCGGACCAAGGTTAGACGACTTCTTTTAAATGGTGAGGTTTTATGAATACGAACATCTTGTGGTGTTTCCTAATGAGTTTGTGTCTGACATGTCTGTCAGGATGGGATGGGATGGCTATGGAAAAGGATTCTGCAGTATCCGAAAGCAGCCCAATCTTTAATGATGAGGATGCGAAGAGGCTTGGTCTGACCTTCGAAAACGTGGAACTTGAAGTCGCAGGATTGAAGCGGGACTATGTTTTCCTTTGGATTGCCGACTTGCATGTCATCGCGGAAGATATCAGCGAAGTCGCGCCGGCCGACCTGGAGACCGTCCTGGCACGGCGTGAAAAGGCATTTCGGAACCCCAAAAGCAAATTGACCTCCCTGCAAATCTGGCAACAAATTATTGCTTGCCTGAACCAATCCGCCGCCGATGCGGTTCTGCTGGGCGGAGACATTTGCGATTTCGGTTCATTGGCCAATATCCAGGCGATCAAAGACGGGCTGGCGCAATTGACGAAACCTTATCTCTATGCCCGTGCCGACCACGACATCGCACCCTGGTGGCTGGCGGAGCGCAAGCCGGATGAGGTCAATGCGCTGGAACGTAGCATCGATGGCAACGATCCGGTACAGGTATTGGAGGCCGAGGACCTCCTGGTCGTCAGCTTCAATGTCTCTACCAGCAATCTCACAGAAGAAGGGCTAAAGCGTTTCAAGCAGGTCTATTCCAAAGGCAAGCCCATCCTCCTGATAACGCATGTGCCTTTTCATTCGCAAGTTGACCCGAGCCTGGGGGAAAAGAGCATCTCTCGGGATGGCAAAGACCGCAATCTGACCTGGGGAAAGGAGTGCTTTTATTCTCCCAATGGCACCACCCAGGAGTTCCTGGATCTGGTCTGCGCGAAGGACAGCCCCGTCTTTGCCGTGCTGGCAGGACATCTGCATTTCTCCTGGCATGGTCCGCTGACGAAACAAACCAGCGAGCACCTCTTTGAGCCTGCCTACCGTGGCAATATTGGAGTCATTTCCTTAAAACGCAAAACCACCACCAAATGACTGCAAAATCACGTTAAAAGCCCTCCTCGCCTTTTGCAGATTTTGATGCACGAATTCGGTGCGTTGACTTTTCCACTTTCAATAAAGTAAAAACACCGCAATGAAGACGATACAAATAGAAGGTGGCCATCCCGTAACTGGCGCAATCACCTTGGGAGGCAACAAGAACGCCGCTTTGCCCATGATCGTGGCGGCGCTCCTCACGCGTGATGAGGTGGTGCTGCACAATGTCCCGGACATCCTGGATGTGCGCCAGATGCTCAAGATCGCCGAAGCGTTGGGCGTTGCCGTGCGTCATGAGCAGGACACGGTTGTGCTCTGCGCCAAGGATTTGCGGGAGACTACACTGCCATCCGCGCTTTGCCGATCCATCCGCACGTCGCTGCTCTTTGCGGGACCGCTTGTTGCACGCTGCGGCGAGGCGAGACTGGCTCCCCCAGGCGGAGATGTCATCGGCCGGCGGCGACTGGACGGGCATTTCTACGGTCTTCAGAAACTCGGCGTGAAAATTGACGCCACGCCCTACGCTTTCCATTTCCACCGTGAGAAACGTCTGCGGGGCGCGGAGATTTTTCTGGACGAGGCGAGCGTGACCGCCACCGAGCA
>JAFYIW010000001.1 GCA_017538465.1 Victivallales bacterium | reverse complement strand
TTGCTGTTGATTGTCATTTTTCTTTTCTCCCCTTTAATAATAGGGAAACTGGAATCCGCGATTTCGCCTGACGGCCGCGAGGCATTCCGTCGGAGGTTCGCGGATTCCGGGGAGACTCATTTGGGACCGGCCTGCCGACGGCGGCGGCAAAGTCCCTCCTGCTTTCCAACGGAGCCCGATTGTGACTGGTCAAGAAGATTTCATTGTGGATCTGCTCATCTCCCGCGGCGTGCTGTCCAATGCGCAAGTCGAGGAGGCCAAGAAGAAGATGGCCGAGGATGACGAGGAGTCCCTCCTGCGCGCGCTGTATGCCCTGCGCATCATCACGGAGAAGCAGGTTCTGAATACCCTTAGCGAAGAGTACGGCATGGAGACCTACGACTTCGACAGTGCCAAGCAGCATGTGCCGGAGCAGATCATCGCCATGATCCCCACCCAGATCGCCCTGCGCTATCACATGGTGCCGATCTCCTTCGCCAACGGCGTCCTGCGGGTCGCCATGTCCGACCCCGCAGACATAGAGTCGCTGGACGCCGTGCGGCACTTGACGGGGCTGGACGTGGAGGGCGTCCTGAGCTCCCAGCGCCAGCTGGACCGCGCCCTGGAGTTCTACTACAAGCGCGGGGACGCCAGCGAACTGCTCAACGAAGTCACCGAGACCACCACCGACGTCACGCTGGCCTCCACGACCGACTCCACGACCGACTCCACGACCGACACCACGACCGACACGGACGGGAAAGACAGCAATGACGTGGCGCCCATCATCCGCTATGTCTCGCTGCTGATCATCGAGGCCTTCCGCTCCCGCGCGTCCGATATCCACCTCGAGCCGCTGGAGAAGAAATTCCGCGTCCGCTATCGCATCGACGGCGTGCTCAACGAGGTCGAGGCCCCCCCGAAGTATCTCCAGAACAAGATTCTGTCGCGTCTGAAGCTGATGAGCGGCATGGACCTGTCCGAGCACCGCATCCCGCAGGACGGACGCATCCGCATCACCGCGATGGGCCGCGACCTGGACCTGCGTGTCTCGGACATCCCCTGCACGCACGGCGAGTCCATCGTCATGCGTATTCTGGACAAGAGCGGCGTCATGCTGGGCATCGGCGAGCTGGGCTTCATGCAGGACGACCAGGAGCTCATCTACCGGATTCTCCAGTTGCCGGACGGCATTTTCCTGGTCACCGGACCGACCGGCTCGGGCAAGACCACCTCGCTATACTCTTTCCTGCACGAGTTGAATCAGCCCACCCGCAAAATCATCACCGCGGAGGACCCGGTGGAATACGAGCTCTCCGGCATCAACCAGGTGCAGGTGAACACCGATGTCGGGCTGACCTTCGCCGCCGCCCTGCGCGCCATGCTGCGTCAGGCGCCGAACATCATCATGGTCGGTGAAATCCGCGATACGGAGACCGGCTCCATTGCCATCAACGCGGCGCTGACGGGGCACCTGGTCTTCAGCACGCTGCACACCAACGACGCGCCTTCGGCCATCACCCGTCTGATCGACATGGGCATCAAGCCCTTCCTGGTCGCCTCGTCGCTGCGCGCCATCATGGCCCAGCGCCTCGTGCGCCGTCTCTGCAAGCACTGCAAGAAGGAGCATACGGTGACGGAGGCGGAGAGGGACGGTCTGGGCATCACGCAGGAATACGTGTCGAAGTCCACCTTCATGGAGCCGGCCGGCTGTTCCGAATGCAACAAGGGCTACCGCGGGCGCATGGGCATCTACGAGATCTTCATGCTCGATCCCGAGGTGGAGAACATGATCTACCAGAAGGCCGACGCCGGCGTCATCGCCCGCCATGCCCGCTCCCATGGCATGCGCAATCTGCGTGACGACGGCATCCGCAAGGCCGCGATGGGGATCACCTCGATCAATGAGGTCCTCCGTCTGACCGTCTCCGAGTAAGCCCTTCCGCGAATTTCCAAATGCCCCGCGTGGAGAACCACTTATGCCAAACGAGAACAATGTAGCGATCTCTCCGAATGTCAGTATGATCTGGCAGATCCTGTTGCGCAAGAAGATTGCCACCGAGGAGCAGCTGGAGGAGGTGCTCGAGGAGAGCCACAACAATGGCCAGCCTTTTGAGACGGTCCTCTACAACTACGAGATCATCACCGAGGACAAACTGCTGACGCTTATCGCCGAGGAGCTGGGGACGGAGTTCATCGAAATCCATCCTGGCTCCCTGAACGCGGATCTCATCAAGAACATCTCCGGCGACACGGCGCGGACCTACAACATCATCCCCGTCGCCGAGGATGAGGACACCATCACGCTGGCCACGGACAATCCCTTTGACACCAAGCTGATCGACGAGCTGCATTTCGTCATCAACAAGGACTGCCGCATCGTCGTCGCAAGGCCCCGCGAGATCAACGAGGCGCTGGATGTCTTCTATCCCGAGCACGGCGGCACCGTCTCGGATGTCATCCAGGAGCTGGTCAACGAGCACGAGCAGGGCAACGGGGCCAAGGAGAAGGACTTCTCCACGATGACGGAGGAGGAGCTGCTGAAGGCGGCCAATGACACTCCGATCATCAAGTTCGTCAACGTCATTCTTCAGCAGGCCATCAAGGACAAGGCCTCCGACATCCACTTCGAGCCGTTCCAGGACGAGTTCCGCATCCGCTACCGCATTGACGGCGCGCTTTACGAGATGACGCCCCCGCCGAAGCACCTCTCGATTCCCGTGATCAGCCGCATCAAGGTCATGAGCAACATGAACCTCTCCGAGCGGCGAATCCCCCAGGATGGCCGCATCGAGCTGCACATCAACAAGAACCCCATCGACCTGCGTGTGTCGAGCCTGCCCACCCGCTACGGCGAGTCCGTGGTGCTTCGCGTGCTGGACCGCTCCGTGGTCAACCTGAATCTGGACAGCCTGGGCATGCAGAAGGACATGGTCGGCACCGTCCGCAAGATGATCAGCCGTCCGAACGGCATCTTCCTGGTCACCGGGCCGACCGGTTCCGGCAAGACCACCACCCTCTATTCCGGCGTGAAGGAGCTCAACAAGATCGAGGACAAGCTGCTCACGGTGGAGGACCCCGTGGAGTATGACCTGGAGGGCATCATGCAGGTGCCGGTGCGCGAACAGGTCGGCATGACCTTCGCCAACGCCCTGCGCGCCTTCCTCCGTCAGGACCCCGACCGCATCATGGTCGGGGAAATCCGTGACAAGGAGACGGCCGACATCGCCGTGCAGGCCTCGCTGACCGGACACCTGGTGCTTTCCACGCTGCACACCAACGACGCCGCCGGCACCGTCACGCGTCTGATCGACATGGGCATCGAGCCCTTCCTGATCTCCTCCACCCTGATTGGCGTGCTGGCCCAGCGCCTCATCCGCCGCGTCTGCCCGGTCTGCAAGGAGCCTTACACCCCGGACGATTCGGAGCTGCAGGCCTTCAGCGTCACCCGCGCCCAGGTGGGCGACCGCCAGTTCTGGCGCGGCACCGGCTGCGACAACTGCAACGGCTCCGGCTATCGCGGACGTGTCGGCATCTTCGAGCTGCTCGGGGTGAGCCCGGAGATTCAGCAGCTGATCAACCGGCGCTGCCCCACCCAGGAAATCAAGGAGATGGCCATGTCGCAGGGCATGAACACTCTGCGGCAGGACGGCTTCAAGCAGGTCCTGTCTGGCGTCACCAGCGCCAAAGAGGTCATCCAGTACACATTCGGTTGAAAATTCTAATCTAAATTGACAAACGAAAGGAGAAACATTTATGCCAAAACTAGAGATGGACGATCTGCTGGACCTGGTGCTGAAGGAGGGCGCCTCCGACCTCCATCTGCCCTGCTATTCCCCGCCCACGCTGCGCATCCATGGCGAGCTGATACCCCTGGACGTGCCGCCGATGCAGCCGGAAGACACGGAGTATCTGATGAAGTCCATCACCTCCGAGGCCAACCAGCAGAAGCTGCAGCAGGACGGCACCGTGGACTTCGGCTTCGCGTTCGGGGACAAGGCGCGTTTCCGTGTCTCGGCCTTCCGGGCCCGCGGCAACATCGCCATGGTGCTGCGTACCATCTCCAACAACCTGCTCACCCTGGAGCAGATTGGTCTGCCCAGCGCGTGCAAGGACATCCTCTTCCGTCCGCGCGGACTGGTGCTGGTCACCGGGCCGACCGGCTCCGGCAAGTCCACCACGCTGGCCTCGATGATCGATGTCATCAACCATGAGCGCACGGACCATATCATCACCATCGAGGACCCGATCGAGTTCTACCACAAGAGCGTCAAATGCGTCATCACCCAGCGCGAGGTGCACATCGATGTGCCGTCGTTCGCGGACGCGATTCGCCGCGCGCTGCGCCAGGACCCCGACGTGATTCTGGTCGGTGAAATGCGCGACAACGAGACCATCTCGGCGGCCATCACCGCGGCGGAGACGGGACACCTGGTCTTCGGCACCCTGCACACCACTGGCTCCGCCGAAACCATCGACCGTATCGTGGACTCCTTCCCGACCAACCAGCAGGCGCAGATCCGCACCCAGCTGGCCTCCACGCTGATCTGCGTCATCTCGCAGCTGCTGCTGAAGCGCAAGGACAAGAAGGGGCGCATCGCGGCCTTCGAGATCATGGTCACCACTCCTTCCATCCAGGCGTTGATCCGCGACGGCAAGACCTTCCGCATCACCTCGGACATCCAGACGGGCGCCAAATACGGCATGAACACGCTGGACACGCACCTCATCCGCCTTTACAACGAGGGGAAGATCTCCTACGGTGACCTGATCACCAAGTCACGCGACCCCGAAGGCGTGGAGCAGAAGCTGCATCAGCTGCTCATGGAGCAGGGCGCGGTGGGTGGCCAGAAGATGACGAAGCGATAGGGTTTCTCGTTTCCTTTCCTAGGGCTTCAATGATTTCAAGGAGAATTCGATGGCGAAATTCCAATATACAGCTTACGACAACGAAGGCAAGCTCCGCAAAGGCGTCCTAGAGGCCGATGACGAGCAGGCCGCGACCATCCAACTGCGCAACCAGTCCTTGGCCCCGACGAATCTGACGACCATCGGCGGCGCGACCAAAGGCAAGGGCGCCGGCGCCGGCGCCGGCGCCTTCTTCGGCATGCCGAAGGTGAAGACCAAGGCGCTTTGCACCGCGACGCGCCAGCTGGCCACCCTGATTGAAGCGGGTCTTCCGCTGGTGCGTGCGCTGCGTACGCTGGAGCGCCAGGCCAAGGGGCAGCAGCCGGCTCTCTTCAAGGTCATGGGCAATCTGGCGGATTCGGTGGAAGGCGGCGCGACCTTCTCGGAGGCGCTGGCGAATCATCCGCGTTCCTTCAACAAACTCTATGTGTCCATGGTGCGCGCCGGCGAGGCCTCCGGCGCCCTGGACGTGGTCCTGAACCGTCTGGCCGAGTTCATGGAAAAGGCGCAGCGCATCGCGGGCAAGGTCAAGGCCGCGATGGTTTACCCGATTGCGGTTTTGGTCATGGCCATGGGCATCACCGCGGCGCTGATGATCTTCATCATCCCGAAGTTCGGCGAGATGTTCATGGAGATGCTGCCCGGCGAGGCGCTGCCTGGCATCACCTTGTTCGTCATCAACGCCTCCAACACGCTCAAGGACCACGCGCTCACCGTGTTCGCGTGTCTGGTTGGCGGCATCATCGTCTTCAAGTTGCTTCTGAAGACCAAGCCGGGGGAATACTGTTGGGACCTCTTCTGCATCAAGGTCCCCAAGATAAGCGGCCTGGTAGTCAAGAACATCTCCGCGCGCTTTGCGCGTACGCTTGGCACTCTGATGGGTTCTGGCGTCGCGGTGCTTTCCGCCCTTCAGATTGTGCGTGACACCGCCGGCAACGAAATCTTCGCACGGGCCATCGACACCGTCCACGACTCCGTGAAGGAAGGCGAAGGCATGACCAAGCCGCTGGAGAAGTCCGGTGTCTTCCCGCTGATGCTGTGCTCCATGATCGAAGTCGGCGAGGAGACCGGTGCGCTGCCCGACATGCTGAACCGTGTCGCCATTGTCTATGAGGAAGAGGTTGACCGCGCGGTCGAAGGTCTGACCGCCCTGATCGAGCCGCTGATGATCATGTTCCTGGCTGGCGTCATCGGCACCATCGTCGTCGCCTTGTTCGCCCCGCTGGTCAAGATGATCGACAAGCTCGGCGGCTGACGGATTGACCGACGGTTTTTTGCCGGGCTGCCCTGGAGGAGAGGCGGAAGCCTCTCCGAGGGCGGCTGTTGCCGCCTCATGCCGCCGTCACCGGGATTCCCGGCCACGGCGGCGTGTTTTTTACCCTGTCCACCGCCGTTCCCTTTTGGCGTGGCAAGCACACCCCCCTCTCAGGCGGGACCTGAGGCCTGAGACCAGAGGACTGAGACCTGAACTTTCCCCTTTTCCCTTTAACCTTTAAACTTTACCCCCCTTCCCCCCTCCCACCTGTACCAGTGATTTCCCAAGCACACATCGCGAAGATTCGTCAAGGCGACTTGGCGACGCTGGCCGAATTGGACGCCCAGGGCATCTCGCCGTCCCCGCGGGAGAGCCTGGAGGATTTCGCGGTGCGCCTGGAGGGGCTGAATCTCAATTTCGGCAAGATGGAGTCCGCGTTGCGCGGGGAGGGGAAATACGTCGTCGAGGGGGTCACCGTGAAGGCGCGCGCGCGCATTCCCCAAGAGATTTTCGCGGCGCCGATGGAGCGCACGGAGCGGCTTTTTGGCTTCCGGTGCGACTGGGTGCCGGGCTTTTTCTTCCAGGCCAGCCCGCTGAGCCTGTTCGGTGGCTATGCCTTCTACTTCTTTCCGGAATTCTTCGCGATGTTTTTGGCGCGCAGTGGCTTCCAGAAAAAACGGCGGTGGCTCTTCATTGAACGGGACGAACTGGTCGCCCATGAGATGTGCCATATCGCCCGTGCCGCCCTGGAGTCGCAGGCCTACGAGGAGCTCTTCGCCTACCAGACCGCCGCCACCGCCTTCCGACGCTTCACCGGAGGCATTTTCCGGGAGCAGCTGGACTCCTTTCTATTTCTGGGGGCGACCTTTTTCCTGCTGTTCTGGCAATTGGCGCGATTCTTCTGGCTGCCGCTGCTTCCCGCCTGGGGTGGGTGGGCGATTCTGCTGCTGGATGTCGCCTTTCTGCTCATTCGCCATGGCATCACCTATCATCGGTTCACCGCCGCCCGGAAAAGGCTCGCCACGCTCTATGGCAGCGAGGCCACGGCGAGAGCCGTCCTTTTCCACGCCAGTGACGCAGAGATTCCCCTTCTCGCCTCCGCGGCGAATCCGGCATGCCTGCTGGCCGAGTGGGCGAGCACGCAGTTGCGCTGGAGGATTGTGCTCCATCGATTCCCCCTGCCCACGGAAGAGGAGCCGGCCTTGGAGTTTGCCCCAACCTGAATGGCGCTTTCCGGACACCGTCCGCGAAGGTCTCATTCCATTGCCTGAAGTTCCCCCTCGGTCATGAATCCCGCCTTGCTCAAACGCCTCCGGCACTTTTCGGCCAGCCGCCACAATCAGCGCAAGGCGCCTTTCTTTGTCGTCGAGGGGCTGCGGTGCTGCCGGGAGGCGCTGGCGCGGCGACCCCAATGGCTGGAGGCGGCCGTGATGGCGGAGGATGTCGTGCAGACCGCTCCTGGCGCGGCATTTGCGCAGGCGGCGCAGGCGGCCGGCGTCACGCCGGAGGTGGTTTCCCCCGGAGAATTCGCCGCGTTGGCCATGACGGAAGGCCCCCAGGGGATGCTCTGCGTGATGCGCAAGCCCGCGGCGGCGCCGCCGACCACGCTGGACCACACCTGCACGCTGATTCTGGACCAGGTCCGGGAACCGGGCAACGTCGGAACCATCCTGCGCACGGCCTGGTCTGTCGGCTTGTCCCAGGTCTGGCTGGCGGGTGGGTGCGCCGAACCCTGGTCTCCCAAGGTCATCCGCGGCGGCATGGGCGCGCAGTTCGCGTTGACCTGCCATTCCTTTGCGGATCTGGCGGAGGCGGTGGCGCATTTCCGGCTGCTGGGCGGCACGCGGGTCTGGTGCGCCATGATGCGGGCGGACACCACGCTCTTCTCGTCGGAGTTCGCGCCGTGCGGCGCGGCGCTGGTGCTGGGCAATGAAGGCAACGGCATTGCGCATCCCGAGGTCGGGGAGGCGGTGACCATCCCGATGCCCGGCCAGGCGGAGTCCCTGAATGTCGCCCAGGCCGCCACCTTGCTGCTCTACGAGGCGCTGCGTCGCCAGGCGAAAGGGGATGCGGCCATGCCCTGCCCCGGAAGTTCTGAATCCATCATTTCACTGTAATTGGAGACGTCATGACTCTTCATCGACAATTCACGCTGAAACTCCTGGCTGCGCTGCTGCTTGGCCTGGCGATGCGTGTCTCGGCCCAGATTGCCTTGAAACTGGAGGCGGGGAAGCAGCGGTATCTTTGCTTCGAGCCAGTGCATGTCCTGCTCACGGTCTCGAATCTGTCCGGCAACACCCTGATTTTCAACGGGGAGACCCCTGCCACCAAGGGAAGCATCTCCTTCCGGATCGACTGCTCCTCCGGACGCAACTGCAAGTCCATCGCCACTCTTGGCAATCCCGCCGATGGCCTGCAGCTTGCCCCGGGAGAGAGCAAAACCCTGGACATCATCATCAACCAGTATTACAATTTCCAGCGCGAGGACACCTATAACATCACGGCGGTCCTTGATCATGGGCGGCTTCCCAAAAAGCACCTCTCCTTCCCGGTGTCCATTGAAGTGAGAGATGGCATAATCCTGGAGAGCAAGAGCATCGGACTGCCTTCGGAGAACGGCGATGACAGCGTCATCAAAACGCTGAAAGTCTCCCTGCTGCGCTTCTCGGATGTGGAGGAGGACATCTATGCCATGCGGGTCGAAGACCTGAACTACGTCTATGCGACTTTCCGCCTGGGGTCGTACATCAACGGGCGCCCTCCCCAGCTGGAGGTGGACGGAAACAGCCTGATGCATGTCCTGGTCCAGGTGCGTTCCCGGCTCTTCATCTATTATATCTTCAACTTCAAGGGACGTACGGTGCAACTGCTGCAGAAGCGCTTCTACACCTCGGCGAATGGGATTTCGCCGGTTCTTTCCAAGGAGGCCGGCTATTTCCGCGTGGAGAACGGCATTCCCGCCCGGGAGGGCGTGGACTACGTCGAGCTGAAGGACAACCGTGTCCAGACGGCGGATTCTCCGTCCGATTCCGTCGACTGACTTCGGCCGCGCCAATTTTTCGGGCGCGGGGAATGGGGCATGCGCCACGCCAGTCCCCGCCATCTTTGCGTCATCCAAAACCACCTGACCATGTCCGACGATTTCAACTCCATCCCCGAGGCCACCCCGGTGCCTCCGCTTTCCAAGCCCGCATCGTGGTCCTCTCCTCCGCGTTCCGGCAACACCTTCAAGGGCTTTGCCGCGGGATGTCTGGTCTCCTGCGGGATCGTGCTGCTGGTCGTCATGCTCTGCATCGGATCTTGCGCTTACCTGGGAGGACTGGCGCTCCGACCCGCCAACGTGGCCGGAGACCTCATGGAGGAAAAGCCCGCGATGAGTCTCCTGCGGGCCGGCACGGGCAAGGGAAGGATTGCGGTGATTGCCATTCACGGCACCATCGCCTTCACCAGCGAGAGCCCCAGTCTGCTTGGGGACAACTCCGGGGCCGCCGCACAGCGCATTTGCCGGGAGCTGCGGGCGGCGAATTCGGATCCGGAGGTGGTGGCGGTGATCCTGGACATGAATACCCCGGGAGGCGAGGTGGTCGCCAGCGACGAGATCCGCCACGAGGTGGATTTGCTGCGCAAGGCCGGCAAACCGGTGGTGACCTGCATGCACACCCTTGGCGCCTCCGGCGGATACTACATCGCCTCGGGCTCCGACTGGATTGTCGCCAACCGCCTCACTCTGACGGGCTCCGTGGGCGTGATCATGCAGTCCGTCGAGGCCAGCGAACTCCTGGACAAGGTCGGCCTGGAGCCGGTGACCTACCGTTCCGGAAATTTCAAGGACATGCTCAGCCCCATGCGCAAGACCACCCCTGAGGAGGATGCCTACATCACGGCGATGGTACAGGCGGACTTCCGCGAATTCTGCCAGGTCATCGCCAATGGCCGGCCACGGCATTTCGCCACCGTTGACGACGTTCTGAACGCGCCATTTGCCGATGGACGCGTGGTTTCCGGCGCCGACGCCTACGAGATGCGTCTCATCGATGCGCTGGGGGACTTTGACGATGCGGTCCAGAAGGCGCGCGCCTTGGCCAATGCGCCTGACGCGCCAGTCTATGTCTATTCCCTGCAACGCGATTGGCTAAGCCGTCTGATGCTCATGGCCGACTCGCGCGTGCCAGTGGAAATCAAGGGACTGGACCGCGTGCTGCCAGGCGCCGAGCTCCAGCCGGGCATGCGGTATTACCTGCTTCCCCAGGCGGCCCGATAGCGCTTTCGAGGCCTATTTCAAGAAGCCGTGCCTTTTTCAGGCATTATAGTATCATTGTGCCTGGTCAACATAAAATGGTTTTGCGGAAGAACGTTGGTTTAATAAGTGCAGGAATATGCGTAAACTTCTCCTGTTTTGTCTGAGCGTCCTGGCCTTCGCCGTTGTTTCTGCCGACACCTTCTATCCTGCGGACGGCTGGGTTGAGCGGCCAAACCCGACGGCCTCTCCGGATGACGCGCTGCCCAGCCAGACGCTCACGGAATTCCTTGGGCCATCGCCCAAGAGCCTCAATTACTATCTTGACAACAATACCATGAGCGCGCAGGTCTTCGACCTGCTCTACGAGTCGTTGCTTGCGCGCGACCCGGTGACTCTGGAATATGTGCCGATGCTGGCCAGGCGCTGGAGCATCTCGGAGGACCGCCAGACCTTCACCTTCTGGCTGGACCCGAACGCCCGCTGGAGCGATGGCCGGCCAGTCACCGCCGAGGATGTGATTTGGACCTATGACACCTTGCTGGACCCCAAGAATCTCACTGGGCCAGTGCGCTATTCTCTGGAACGTCTGGAGCGCCCGGTCATCACCGAGGACGGCGGCATCCGCTTTCATGCGAAAACCCTGCACTGGGAGAACCTCTCCGCGGCCAGCAGCTTCAGCATCCTGCCCAAACACGCCTACGAGAAGCTGGACTTCAATCTCATCAACTTCGAGTTCCCCGTGGTCTCGGGACCTTACCGCGTGAAGGAGCTCCAGGAAGGCATCTGTCTGGTGCTGGAAAAGCGCACGGACTGGTGGCGCCGCCGCTATCCCGCCTCCCAGGGCATCTACAATTTCCGCGAACTGCGGCTGCGTTTCTTCGAGGACCAGCAGAATGCCTTTGACGCCTTCAAGAAGGGCGAGATCGACCTCATGAGCATCTACACCGCCTCCCAATGGCATGAAATCGAGGATGCGGTTTCGGCGGTGCGCAACCACTGGATTGTGAAACAGGAGATCCACAACCGTGCGCCGACGGGAATGCAGGGCTTCGCCATCAATCTGCGACGGCCGCTTTTCCAGGATCTGCGCGTGCGGAAGGCGTTGGCGCATCTGCTGGACCGGAAATTCATGAACCACTCCATGATGTTCGACGCGTATTTCCTCCATCGCTCCTACATGGAGGACCTCTACGACGACGCCCATCCCAATCCCAATCCGGAGTACGACTATGATCCCGCCAAGGCCAGACGGCTGCTGGCGGAGGCCGGCTGGGTCACCAATCCGAAGACGGGTCTGCTGGAGAAGAATGGCCAGCCCTTTGAGTTCACCTTCCTGAATCGAGGCGGCGCCAACAAGTTCCTGGCGGTCTATGGCGAGGCCCTCAAGAATGTCGGCATCACCATGAACATCGTGAATGAGGACTGGTCGGCCTGGGCCAAGGACATGGATGAATACAACTTCGACATGACCTGGGCGGCATGGGGCGGCTCGCTCTTCCACGACCCCGAGCAGCTCTGGAGTTCCGGCGAGGGGCGGCGCAAGGGCTCCTCCAACATCACCGGCTTTGCGGACGCCGAGGTGGATCGCCTCATCGAGGCGCAGAAGCCAGTCTTCGACATCCGGGAACGCAACGAGATCAACCGCCAGATCGACCAGCTGGTCTATGCCCAGGTGCCGTATGTCCTCCTCTGGAACATCGACTACGCCAGAATCCTCTACTGGAACAAATTCGGCACGCCGCCCGCCGTCTTCGGCAAATATGACAACGATGCCGCCATCCTGCTGTGGTGGATAGACCCCGACCGCGAAGATGAACTGGCCGAGGCGATGGAGGAGAATTCGCCGATGCCCGCCGAACCCGGAAAAATCTTCTGGAAAGAGTAGCCGCGCGGTTTCCGCTGCCGCTCCTCTTCGCATTTCTCATTTCTCATTTTCAAGATGTCTGCTGAAATCATTGATGGCAAGAAAGTGGCCGCGGAGATCCGCGCCGAACTCGCCGGCCAGGTGCGGGAGCTGAAGGCCCGCCGCGGCATCACGCCTGGCCTGGCGGTGATTCTGGTGGGGGAGGACCCGGCCTCGCAGTCCTACGTCACCGCCAAAGAGAGGGCCTGCGCCGAAATCGGCGTCTTCTCGGACGACAACCGCCTGCCTGCCGCCACCACCCAGGCGGAACTGCTGGAGCTCATCGCCCGCAAGAACGCCGATCCGCGCATCCATGGCATTCTGGTGCAGTTGCCCTTGCCCAGGCATATCGACGCGGACGCGGTCATCGCCGCCATCGCCCCCGAGAAGGATGTGGATGGCTTCTCGCCGGTCTCGATGGGCAAGCTGATGATTGGGTTGCCGACCTTCATCTCCTGCACGCCCCATGGCATCGTGCAGTTGCTGATGCGTTCTGGCGTCAAGCTTTCGGGCAAGCACGTGGTGGTGGTGGGGCGCAGCAACATCGTCGGCAAGCCGGTGGCGAATCTGCTCATCCAGAAGGCCGCGTATGGCGACGCGACCGTCACCGTCTGCCACAGCCGTACGCCGAACCTGGCGGAGTTCACCCGCCAGGCCGACATTCTCATCGCGGCGGTGGGACATGCGCACACCATCACGGCGGAGATGGTCAAGCCCGGGGCCGTGGTCATCGACGTCGGGGTGAACCGCGTGGAGGACCTGCATGCGACCAAGGGGTATCGCCTCAAGGGCGATGTGGATTTCGAGGCGGTCCGTCAGGTGGCCTCCAAAATCACGCCGGTTCCTGGCGGCGTCG
>JAFYIW010000115.1 GCA_017538465.1 Victivallales bacterium | reverse complement strand
GGCTTGTCATAGACAGGCAGGAGCGGTTTGCTCGTCACCCGAGTCAAAGGATACAATCTCGTGCCGGATCCACCTGCTAAAATGATGCCTTTCATGAAACTCTTCTTTACGTGGAATTCTGTAATGGCGTTTTGAACCTCTTGGACGCCTCCTTCACTTAAATATACATTGGGGAGACGAAAATGCCGAATGGAACGCAACACTGACAACAAAAAAGGCGCCCCAAAGCGGAGGCGCCTTCCAATCAGGACAATGCCCAAACAGGCTTGACGTCGATCGCGCTACAGCCGCCAGTAGCGGTAGCCGGCCTGTTCGTATTCGGCGCGGTCGAGGAGTCCCTTGAGGTCCAGGAGAACTTTCGGGCCGGATGCGTAGAGGGCGTCCAGGTCGGCTTGTTTGAAGGCCGCGAACTCGCGGTGGGCGACGGCCAGAATCACCGCGTCCATATTGCGGATGTCCTTGAGGTCCACGAACTCCAGGCCATAGAGGCGCTTCGCCTCGTCGGCGTCGGCCTGCGGGTCGGCGATGACGGGGTCTATGCCGTACTCGCGAAGTTCCTTCACGATGTCGAAGACCTTGCTGTTACGGGTGTCCGGGCAGTTCTCCTTGAAAGTGAAACCCAGGATGGCCACCTTTGCGGCCTTGACCGGCTTGTCCGCCGCGATGAGGCTCTTCACGCAGTTCTCGGCGACGTACTTGCCCATGTCATCGTTGATGCGTCGTCCCGCGAGGATGATCTGGCTGTGGTAGCCCATCATCTCGGCGCGGTAGGTCAGATAGTAGGGGTCAACGCCGATGCAGTGTCCGCCGACCAGCCCCGGCCGGAACGGGAGGAAGTTCCACTTGGTGCCGGCCGCACGCAGCACGGAGAGGGTGTCGATGCCCATGCGGTTGAAGATGATGGAGAGCTCGTTCATGAACGCGATGTTGATGTCGCGCTGCGAGTTCTCGATGACCTTCGCGGCCTCCGCGACCTGGATGGACTCCGCGCGGTGCACGCCCGCCTCCACCACCAGCTCATAGACCTTCGCCACGCAGTCCAGCGTCTCGGCGTCCATGCCGCTGACGATCTTCCTGATGTTCTCCAGGCGGTGCTGCTTGTCGCCGGGGTTGATTCGTTCGGGCGAGTAGCCCACCTTGAAGTCCACGCCGCACTTCAGGCCGGACTCCTTCTCCAGAATCGGCACGCAGGTCTCCTCGGTCACGCCTGGATAGACCGTACTCTCGAAGACCACCACCGAGCCCTTCTGGAGATTGCGGCCGAGGATGCGGCTGGCGCCCTCGACCGGCGAGAGGTCGGGCGTATGGTCGTCGTTCACGGGAGTGGGCACCGCCACGATGTGGAAACGCGCCTCGCGGAGCTTCGCCTCGTCGGAGGTGAACTCCACCTTCGTGGCCTGAATCGCCTCGTCGCCCACCTCGTGCGTGGGATCCACGCCCGACTGGTACAACGCGATCTTCGCCGCGTTCAGGTCGAAGCCGACCACCTTGATTTTCCTGGCGAAGGCCACCGCGATCGGCATGCCGACATAGCCCAGACCCACCAGCGAGAGCTTCGTCTCGCCCTTCAGCAGTTGTTCGTAGAGGTTTTGCATTGTAATTTGATTGTCCCAAGTGAAGGTTGATGAATTACCCCAATGGTCGCCTGCGTCAAACGGCAATCAGTTCACCTTCCTCCAAATATGACATTGGAGAATCGTGGAAAGAATGCTCATATTCTCCACCTTGCTATTCTTTGCGTCTTGAATCACGTTGTCCCTTCCAGCCTAATACAGTCGCACTAAAGAGGCAATTTCATTCTCCAAACACCTCCACGCTCAAGTTGCTGCCTGGGTCTTGCTTGATGCCAATCTTGTCCATAATGGCGACGAAGTTTCTCCAGGACAATTGCCGCTTCTCCCTGCGCACTTCCTGGTTCCAGCCTTCATCCATGGCCTTTTTGAACTTTGCGGCTAGTTCCGCTGGAGAGACGTTGTCACAACAAATGGCATTTTCCGGTCTTCCCACCATTTTCATGAACTCATTGGATTTGCCAGACCAACCACGCGTTCCAAAGTAAATCATCACGGCGGGGACGTTTAACGAAAAAGCCGCATAGGCGGAATGGGTTCGCACCGTCAATATTCCCCTGAATTGCGCAATCTGCTCCAGCAATGTCCTCACCTTAACAGGGCGTGGCAAAAGGTTGACTCCCTCACGGGAGATTTGTCTCTCCTGCATGCACCGCAGGATTTCATCCCCCATGATGTGGTCGCGCATCACACCCACCGAGAAAAGCGCCACATTATACCCCAGGCGCCGCAATTCCACAATCACATCCACATAGTAATTGACTACAAATGCCTTGTCAATTCCGTTGCCGTAATCGCTATAGCAATCATACCGCATCAGGCCAATTCCAACCGTGTTGTTGTCAGCCCTGCTTTCTGAATGAATGCCCAGTGTTTCCTTGGCAAGGCAGGCCATACAAGGAACCTGCGAGACCTTATCGGTAAGTTTTTGGAAAAAGGGAAGATTATCGCGGCAGGTAAAATGTTTGACACATGGGGCATTGAGAACCCCGCCCCATCTTTGAATCCAAAAAGCAGGATCCTCGTTTTCTACATATCCAAGTGAGTTAAGGAAAACCGGAATTCCTCGCCGACTGCAAATATCCTCCAGCATTTCCATCAGCAAGTAGTAATCGCGCCAGGACGAGTATTCGATTAGGCCGCCACCGGGAATGATCAAAGCATCCGCCCCCTCGAGTTTCTTTTCATAGTATTTCCTGATTCGGCGATATTTACGGAAATTACGGATCCATTTGAATAGAAAACGTGGCAACAAGTTGGCGATTCGTTCCTTAAACGTGGTCTTCTCTTTGTGACCTGGCTCAAAACTCGCCTCGCCTTGTGGTCGTGCATAAAAATCACATAGGCTCACAGAAACATCACTGGAGTATTGCCGTATCAACTCACAAAAAGTCTCAATATAGGACTTGTCCCCGCAGTTCGTTTCCTGATTCCAAAAACAAGCCAGTACTATTTTTTTCATCTGCGGCATCTCCTACTCAAAAACAATCCATGCAAACTTTTCGTCACGACAAATCCAAGTCCAATGCCACATTCATTTGGGCGTATTATCCATCAGCAATTCCACAATGCGCAGATCCTCCGGATAAGTGACCTTGAAATTCGGCTGGAAATCAAAGTAATTGTATCCCCTGGCCTCATCGGGCAGCTGGACTGCGGGATGCCCGATCGGGTTTTCCGGATCAAAATGCTTGTATAACAACGGGAAACGATATGCATCCGGGGACTGAATCAAAAAATAATCCTCCCGGTTGACCAGGCGGCTTTTGTAGGAACCCAATGCATCAGTGATTTTGTATGTACATTGCACAAAATCATACTCATCTAGCAACGCAATGATTTCATTGACTACCCGGGGCTTGAGCATCGGACAGGCGGCGTTGTTCTCGATGATTTTCTCGCAGTCAGGATAATTCCTGTTGATATAGTCAAGGGCATTCTTCAAAGAATGGTTTCGCGTTTTTCCTCCCTGGACAGTCCGCACGCCGTATTCTCTGGCAAGCCGCCCTTCCTGAAACTCCTGCTCATCAAGAACCACCACAAAGTCCTCCAGACTTTCAGAGTCTTTGAAGGTCTCGATGGTATAGGAAATCATTTCCCTTCCATGAATCTGGTAGTATTGCTTTGGCTTGTCCCCCTTGAAACGGGATCCGACTCCGCCAGCCAACAAGATGCCGATTGCTTTTCCACCCATGGTTGTCTTTCTCCTATCGGTAAACCACGCAATTGCTAGGCTTTTTCCCTGTTAGAAATTCTGTCAGACTATCAATCACCATCATGGTTCCGCAATACTGCACGTCATCCGAGGAGCCGGCAATATGCGGTGTGATCAAGAGATTCGGGGCTTCCACCAGAATGCTGTTTGCGGAGATGGGTTCTTGTCGCGTGACATCAATGGCGGCTCCCGCCAGTTTGCCACTTTGGAGCGCAGCCACCAAATCCTCCTCCACCACCAACTCTCCGCGAGAGGTGTTGATGAAGTATGCTCCATCCTTCATCTGGGAAAAAACCAAGGCGGAGAACATATTTCTGGTCTGAGGAGTCAGCACGCAGTGTACACTAATGATGTCCGACTGCCGAATGACCTCGTCCCATGTCACGTTCGAAACATAATCGGGCTTATTCTGGAAATCCGAGTAGGGGTCATACGCCAGAATCTTCATGTCAAATGCATGAGCCTTCTTCGCCAGCATCCGCCCTGCATGTCCAAAGCCAATTAGTCCCAACGACATATGGTTAATGCTGCGCCCCCGGAAACGAATGAACGGGCTATCGTTGTCCAGTCCCCAGACCGTATCCTTGTATTCGGATGGCTTAGTGCTGACCTCCGCCACAAGTTTTCGGGAATGAATCAGATTGTTGGTGCGAGTGATATTCCGTGTCATATCCAGAATATACCCCATCGCCATGTCGGTAACGGCGCCACTATTTCGGCCCGCGTTGTTGCACACAACCACGCCCTTTCGCATCGCCATGTCCAAATCAACCACAGTCTTCACGCCGCCTCGGCAACAAACAATCATGCGGAGCCGCTTCGCCGCCTCAAAGACCTCCGCCGAAATGGTGTCATATTCACAGATCAAAATGTCATAGTCGCCAATCTTCCGAACCAGTTCGTCATGTGGCATCACATTGTGGTCCAGATTGTATCCGTCATAGACAAAATCCACTGCCGACGACAGTTTTGCCTCTAGCACTTCCCGATTCACCTCGGCGGTCACCAATGCGCGCAATCTTTCCATCATTTTTCCTCGTTGCCGTGTTTAGTTCCGAACTTCGTTTTGCTTCAGTTTCTCAGCATAAGGGGTGTTCACATCAAAAAGAATATCAGAATGCATGGAGGCTCCCTTGCGAATCACCATGTAGTCTCCGAATTGTTGTTTTAGGCAGGCATCCCATTCGACGGGAGCCTTGATTGTTCCTCCCATGAACGGCAAATCCACCATCTCCCGATAGTTTTCCGTAGGCCAAATGAACCGTGGCTCATCAAAATCAAAAGAAAGAGCCCCGACACGCCTGGTTTTCCTCTTTTCCATTTGGCATATTTTCAAGTATTTGACGCATAGATCCTGAAAACTGACCCGTAGCAAACCATGCAAGAGAGCATACTCGATTCTGCGCAGCAATTTGCATTTTGAACCGCCAGGCTGCAATTTCTGGCGTCGAACGCTCTCGTAAATGCCAATCCAATGGCGGAACAGGCGAAGACCTATCTTCT
>JAFYIW010000114.1 GCA_017538465.1 Victivallales bacterium | reverse complement strand
TGAAGCATCCGGCGGCCTGTCAGACGCTTCAGGTCATGCACGACCATGACTTCCTGAAGCACTTCTGGCCGACTCTGGACGAGTGCTGGAGCGAACAGGAAGGCGAACTGGTGCGCCACCTGCTCAAGCTGCGGGGCGAGGCCATCCTCCGCGGCCACTACTCCAACTCCCGGGGCCTTGCCCTCTCCACCGTGGCCATCCCGTTCCTGATGACTGCGATGAACCCGGAGAACCCCACGGACTTCTGGCCGGGAAGCCTGAGCTTCAACCCCACCGCGCACCGCGCCCTGGGCATTGTCTTCGAGGGCTTCAAGCTCCCCAACGCCTTCATGCATCGCATTCTGGACATCGTCGGGCTGGTTCCCAGAATGCTCCGCGACCAGAATCGCCAGCGGCTGCTGCAGCATATCGAATACCGCTACGGCCGCGCCCTGCTGGCGCTGCTTGTACAGGCATTCGGCTGGGACGGCGCCGCGCTCCTCCAGAACTATCCAGAATTCGCGCCGGCATACGGAACCTGGGATGGCGCCGAGAAGGCATCTGAAGCAGAGGCGCCGTCTTCCCCGGAAGCCGTCCCCGCCAACGTCGATGGCGCCGACGAGTCCATCCCGCATGACGAGGCCGCGCCGAAACGCGCCCGGCGCCCGCGGCGTCGAAAAGCGGCCGACACGAACTCCGAGCCGGACGGCCCGGCGCCCGCCGCCTCTCTCCCGCTCATTCCCCTCGCTCCGTCCAGCGACGCGTCGCCGTGCGCAGCAGGGAAGCCGAAGGAGGGCTTGGCGTCCGAAAATTCGTCCGTCAAGAGCCAGCTGCTCCCCCTAAGCGCCCCACCGCCATCCACCAAGACGCCTCCCCAGCCTTCTCTGCGCGCCGCCAAGACGAAGAAAAGCGCAAAGGCGCAGCCTCCAGCCGAGAAAAAACTGCTGTCGTTGCACAAAGACGGGCAGCGGGTCCCGCTTCCCGCCGCCACTCCTGCGGAGCCTCAGGAAATCGGCGCCTCGTTCCTTCCGGTGACGGCCTCCCAGCGCAAGGTCCCCGCCAAGACCGAGTCCATCACCTTCTCCCCCGCCAGCCATCCGTCCCGCAGAAAAACGGCGAAATAACCGCCGCGCAGCCATTCGCCCGCCACCATTTCCCAACATCCGACTGCCATGGGGGGCCACCAGACCATGCGCAGGAAACCACAATCGCATTGGCGTCTTTAGACTCATACCACTGTGACTATGCATCTTCCATGGAAATATCCTGTGATCGCTGGGATTGTCATCATCCACGTTTGCATCCTTGCGCTCTTTTTCTCGCCTGGCCAAACGCTCTCCTGCCAGAGAAGAGCGGCCTCGGCCTCTTCCGAGACGCCACTGCCCGCGGATAATCTCACTCCCACGACTCCGCCAGCCGTGAAAGGCCAGCCTGCAAAAGCCACCCCGACCACCCCGGCCAAAGGCGGCGGCAAACCCGCCAGCCAAACGGGAAGGCACAATCTGAAGCCCTATCAGACCGGACATTATCAGAAGGGTATTTGCCCGCTCTCCGAAAAGCTCGAGAAGGAAGTCGGCGACGTGCGTTCTGGCGTGCTCGTCGATTTGAACAGTCATGTCATACTGTGGGAAAAGAACCCCTCGAAGGCCTATCCGATCGCCTCGCTGACCAAGATGCTCACTTCGCTGATGCTCCTTCAGCGCGTGGAGGGAACCCCCGGACTCTCCCTGGACGGCACCACCATCACGATCACCAAGGATGACCGCGCCTACTTCAAGCGCGAGAAAATCAACGGCGTTTACCTGGATGAAGGGGAGTCCTTCACCCTCCAGGAGTATCTCAAATGCATGATCATCTCCTCCGCGAACGACGCCGCATACATCGTCGGGAAATACCTGGGGGACGGCAATGTCGAAACCGGCGTCCAACGCATGAATGAGCAGGCAAAAAAACTCGGTCTCAATGACTTGGTCTTCCACAACCCCCATGGGCTTCCCATCGACCGCAAGGATGGCCAGCGCATTGAAAACATGGGCTCCGCCATCTCCGTCGCCTACCTCGCCGAATGCGTGATGCAATTCCCCGAATTCATGAAGTGGTCCGGCACCGCGAGGGATTCCATCATGCACCGCAACAAGCCCTTCGACTTGAACTCAACCAACCATCTGCTGCGCAATCGCGTGCCGGGCGTGAATGGCCTCAAGACCGGCTTCACCAACACCGCGGGATACTGCATTGCCGTCTCCTGCACCCGCGAGGGGCGCACCATGCTCCTTGTCCTGATGGGGGTTTCGGTCAAGACCGCAGCACCCGACAAAGGCAAGCGCCGCGATGAAATCGCCCGGCAGCTTCTCGACTGGGCTTTCCAGCAACCCGCCAAATAGCTGGCGGCGGGATAGCCGGAGCCTCCGACCTCCGACCTCCGGAACCTCTAACCTCTAACCTCTGACCTTTTAATGAAGCTCTCCGTCATCATTCCGGTTTTCAACGAAGTCAAGACGGTCTGCCACGTCATTGACGCCGTACGCAACTGCGGAGTCAAGGACCTTGAAATCGTCGTGGTGGACGACTGCTCCACTGACGGCACTTCTGCCCTGCTGGATTCGCTGCCTCCCTCCCCAGACCTGGTGATCGCGCATCATGACCACAACCAGGGCAAAGGCGCCGGCATCCGCACCGCGCAGAAGCTGGTCACCGGCGACGTGGTGATCATCCAGGACGCCGACCTGGAGTATTCCCCCACGGAGTTCCCGCAGATGTTCCAGCTCATTGAGGACGGCAAGGCGGACGCCGTCTTCGGCAGCCGCTACTCCGGGCGGGTGATTCTCGTGGACACCTGGATTCACTACAAGGGCAACCAATGGCTCACCGGCTTCTCAAACTTCTGCTCGAATCTCCATCTGACCGACATGGAGACCTGCTACAAGATGATCCGCGCCGACCTCTTCAAGTCCTTCCACCTGGAATGCAACCGCTTCGGCTTTGAGCCTGAAATCACCGCCAAGCTCTCAAGGCTCCATGCGCGCATTTACGAAGTGCCCATCTCCTACACCGCACGTCCATACGACCAGGGCAAAAAAATCGGCTGGAAAGACGGCATAGCCGCGCTGTGGTACATCATGAAATACAATTGGTTCGTCCACCGCATCTGACCACGCCGTCCGCGCATGTTTTTGGGAATTTTTGGGAATTCCGGGTGGCAGTGTCGAAATGATGATGTTTATTAACAGCATCGCCCAAAGCAAGCAAAGAGAACCATGAAAATTGCCGTCATCGCAGACATTCATGCCAATCTGGAAGCGCTGCATGCGGTACTGGGGCACGCGCGGGCCCAAGGCATCACCAAATATGTCTGCCTAGGCGACATTGTTGGCTATAACGCCAATCCCCACGAATGCCTGGAGGAGGTCCGAAATCTGGATCTGCTGGGGGTGGTGATGGGGAACCACGACGCCGTCGCATGTGGCCGGCAGTCCCTCGTCGGCTTCAATCCGTATGCCGCGCGGGCGGCCGAATGGACGCGCAGCCAGCTCTCCGACGCCGAGCAGACCTGGCTGGCCAGCCTGTCGTTCAAGCAGGACATTTTCATTGACTCCCCGATAACGCGCTTCACCATCGTGCACGCCAGCCTGAACCGTCCGGAGGCCTGGGAATATGTCTTCGACACCCATGAGGCGGATGTCTCCATGCAGTTCCAATGGATGCCCTTATGCTTCATCGGACACACCCATTCTCCGTTGGCGTTCGAGCGTTCGCTGCTGGAGACGGTTGGCGGAGTCTTCAACACGGTGCGCTTCAATCCCGACCACAAATACCTGGTCAACTGCGGAAGCGTCGGACAGCCCCGGGACCGTGACCCACGCGCCGCCTACGTGACCTACGATCTGGACCACGCGACCATTCAACTGCACCGGGTAGTCTATGACATTTCCACCGCCCAGAAGAAAGTCATCGCGGCGGGACTTCCCGAGTATTGCGCCATCCGTCTGGGCACCGGGCGTTAAACTGAAGAGCCGCAGCTTCTGCGAATCCGCCTGCGTTGAAAATCCTCATCGTCAAACCTAGCAGCCTTGGAGATATTCTCCACACCTTCCCGGCAGTCGCCGAATTGCATGCGGCGTGTCCGGAGGCGCAAATCACCTGGGTCGCCAACGACTCCCTCGCCCCGATTGTCCGCCTGTATCCGCGTCTGGAACGGGTGATTCCCTTCCCCCGCAAGGCCATCGGCAGATTCAGCTACCGCGCGCTGCGGAACTTTCTGCACGACCTGCGTTCCGACGAATATGACGCGGTCCTCGACTTCCAGGGGCTGCTGCGCAGCGGACTCATGACCTGGCTGGCCCATGCCAAAGTACGCTTTGGCTTCGCCCAGGCCCGCGAGGGCGCGACCTTCG
>JAFYIW010000113.1 GCA_017538465.1 Victivallales bacterium | reverse complement strand
TGGATATCGGCTAGAAGGAGGGAGAAGGAGTTCATCCGTGGAGAAGGAAAAGCTTTTGGCAAGAAAGGACTGGCCGTGTGTCATTGCGCCGAATGACCGTGCGCCTCGTCGTGGATTATCGGGGGGCGGCCGAACGACATTCCGTGATGGCCGCGGCGACGGCAAGCGCCTGCCGCACGGCGCCGACGTCATGGACTCGGAGCAGATGGCAGTCCCGACAGGTCAGTGCGGCGGCGGCGATGGTGCCTGGCAGGCGTTCGGTCGGGTCTGGCTCCTTGGCGACCGCTCCGATGAAGGACTTGCGGGACATGGCGAGCAGAATCGGCACCGGCAGCGTGTCGGCCAGCTGATTCAGATTCGCCATCAGGGAGAGATTCTGCGGAACTGTCTTGCCGAAGCCAATCCCCGGGTCTGCCAGGAAAAACTCCCTCGGCAATTGGCAACTATGCGTTGCCATCTCCAACCGTCGGCTCAGCCATTCCGTCACGACTTGGGGAGCGTCGGCATCCAGAGGCAGGGTGGAGGAATGCATGAGAATGCAGCCCGCGCGATGCGCGCCGATGACCTCCGGCATGGCGGGGTCGGCGAGCGCGGAGACGTCATTGACCATGTCCGCCCCCGCCGCCAGGGCTTCCTTGGCCACCGCCGCCTTGGAGGTGTCAATGGAGATGGGCACCTCGGAGAACTCGCGTATTTTCCGGATGACTGGCACGACCCGGCGAATTTCCTCCTGGGCGGGAATCGGCGTGAAGCCTGGCCGGGTGGACTCGCCGCCGACGTCGAGAATAGCGGCGCCTTCCGCCACCATGCGTTTGGCGTGTTCAATCGCCTGGACACATTGGAAATAGCGGCCACCGTCGGAAAAGGAGTCCGGGGTGACATTGAGAATGCCCATCAGGACTGGTGCACCCCGCCATAGCGCAAGGCTGCGCCCTCCGAATCGGAATGTCATTTCGTCAGGCATGGTGAGAATATAAACGCCATGGCGTTTTTTTCGCGCGGACAGAAACAGTTATTGGAGGCATGAGCACGCCGCCAGCAATGCCGTCAGTGCGCCGACCAGAAAAAGCAGGCAGCCCTTGCCGGAGACCTCCTCCTCTGGCTGCTCCGCCGGCAATTCGGGCGGCGGCTGGCCAAGCAGTTCCGCGTCATCTTCAGCGCTGGTCAGGGAGGACGACGGCGCCAGATAAATCCGCTTCAGTCCGCCGAACTCCACCGTGAGGTCGCTGCGCTGCATGCGGAGTGCGTCGCCTCCGTCTGGCGGGTTGAGTTTGACGACGCCCAGATAGCCGTCGGCGTCCTGAAGCGCGGGATGTTCCTTGAGCAGCGCCTTCAGGTCCGGCTGCGTGTCTTCTTCCTGCACGATTGCCCAGCAGCGGTTTCCCGCGCCGTCCGAAAAGAAAAGCTGCGGCACGGCTCCGGGGAGCGTGCAGACATTTTGGATTTCGCCGCGGCGACTTCGCACCAGCCATTGGGCGGCGCGCATGGTTTGGAAGGAGTGCCTTTCCCAGGCGGAGAGCGGGGCGGTCGGTGCGGATGGCACGGTCATGGGATCCACCGGCTCGCCAGTCTTCAGGCTCAGGAGGTTCCATCCTTGTTCAAGTGGTTCATGTGTCTGTGCATCAATTGGATAGCCGCATGGAATGAGATTGTTTTCCCGGGCGAACTCCTGCAGCCGGGCAATCTCCTCCGCACTTAGCGGCGATTCGCCGCCGGGGCCGCATTCGTAGATTTTGACGGAGAAGACATTGCCCCGGAAATGGAAGGCCAGGTCATCATACGAGGGATACTCTTGGCCGAGTTTCAGCCAGTTCACTGGCGTTTCTTCCCTGGCGATGGCCTGGAGCCGCTCATTGAGGCGCTCGGCGATCTCATGCTGAAGCGCTAGATTGACGGCGCGGCGGATGGCCTCAAAGGGGGATTTGCGGACATGTGGCATGATGGGGAAAACCTTTGAAATGCTATGAGTGATTGGCCATTGCCCCTTGGCAAAGCGACTTTGGCAATTCTTGTTAAGATACCTTGTCTTTGCCAAGTTTGCCGGACTATGCCGATTATATTAACCATAATTTCTTTTCTGGACCGGGCAAAACCGGGGAAGGGCCATCTGGCATTCCCGTTCCTTGGAACGTGGCTTAGTTGGCTTATAACAAAATACTTGGCATCATGGGCATCAGCAAGTGGATTGGCGGAATTCTGGGAGGGCTTTGGGGAGGGCCGGTCGGTGCGTTGGTCGGCTTTGGCGTGGGGTCCTTTTTCGACAAGGCCATGACTTCCACCACTATCGACGAGGATGAACTGTTCCCGCATCGTGTGGGTGCCCAGTATCGCAGTGCGCCGCCGCCTCGTCGTGCGGCGCAGACGCCTCGCCCGGCTCCGGCTGGACAAAACCAGACCGACGAATTCACCATCTGCGTGTGCGTGCTCATTGCCGGCGTGATGAAGTCCGATGGCGCATTGCAGGCCGAGGAACTTCGGCTGGTGGAACAGCGGCTGCGCGAAAACTACCATTTCTCCCCGGATGGCACCCGGCGGATGCTTGGATTCATCCAGGAGCTGGCACAGGGAAATTGGAATGTGGAGGAATTTGCGCTCCGCGCCCGTCGCCATCTGCACATGCCCGCCCGCCGGAATCTGCTTTTTTTCCTGCTGGAAATCGCCTGCGCAAATGGCCAGTATGTGATTGCGGAACAGCGGGTCATTCATTCCATTGCAACCATCTTCGATATACGTCCCGGCGAGGTGAAGGCAATGGAGGCTGTCCTCAACCGGACGGGCGACGAATGGGCATATCAGGCACTGGAAATCCGCCGCGACGCGACGGATGGCGAAGTCAAGAAGGCCTATCGCCGGCTTGCGATGATGCACCATCCCGACCGCGTCGCCGGGCAGGGCGAGGTCGCCGAGGCGGCCGCCACGCGGAAGTTCCAGGCCATCAACGCGGCCTACGAGACCATAAAGAAGGAACGCGGCTTCTCCTGAATTGGCGGAAGGCCGCTTCTTGCGTAACCATTTGAATCCTGTTTCACGATGCCTGGCGCTGTATATGCCATTGTCCTGTCACTTGCGGTCATGACGGAGGTCGTGGCGGCAAATTATGGCATTTCCCTCCCTTTGCTGGGGGTCTGCGCCTTCTATTTCACGATGCGCTACGGCGCCATGCGGGTGTTTTCCGGACTGTTTCTGGCCTCCGCCGTGCTGGACGGGGTTTGGATGCATCGTTTCCCCAGCCGATTTGCCGCGGTCCTGGTCATCCTGCTCCTTTCGGGAACCTGGCGGAAATATGGGGATCTGGGCTCATGGCTCTCGTTGCTGGTGTCAGGTTTCTGCATTGGCATCCTTTCCTGGATGAGTTTGCTGCTTGGCATGCTTGCCTCGTCGGGCCATGCAATGACCTGGATGGCGGCAGTGCGGCCATTGCCGGGCCAGATGCTGGCCGCGTTGCTGCTGACACCGCTGATTGCCTTCCTGCTGAATTTCCTCCTGCGACGGCGCGTGGCATGGCTTTCCGAACAGTCTGACGACAAAGAGTGACATGGCGATGCGGGTGAAAGGCGAACATCAGACTGGGCGGACGGGAGGAAATGCGCCTGTCGAGGTGATGCATCGGCGGGTGCTGGTCTGCACGATGCTCATCGTCGGCTTCTTTTGCCTTTTGGCCTTGCGGCTTTGGCAAGTGCAAGTGCTGCAGGGACCAGAGCATCTTCGGCGCGCGCAACGACAGTCGGTCCGCTTTGTGCGGCTCAATTCCGTGCGTGGACGGATCTTCGTGGACGGGCAGGCTGTTGTGGATAACCAGGCGCATTATGATTTGGTTTTCTATGTTTCAGAAATGCGCCAGCCGGGCAGACAGACGAATACAATCCAGTATGTCCTGGAGACGGAACGGGCCTTGTCTGAATATCTGGGCCGCGAGGCGACCTTGGATGCCGGCCAGGTGCAGCGGCAATTGAATCGCCAGCCCGTGTTGCCGATGACGGTGATGCGGGACCTCACCCCGAAGGAACTCTCCGCCATCGCAGAGCGTCTTCCGGTCATTCCGGGCGTGGATGTGCAGCCGCGCGTGGAAAGGGTTCATCCATTCCCTGGCTTGCTGACTCATCTGCTTGGGTATACCGGACGCGACCAGCCGAATCCCGATGAACTTAGCGAGGACTATCCGCGGGCTTATACCATGATGGAACTGACGGGGCGCAACGGATTGGAGCGGGCCTTTGACCAGGAGCTGCGAGGACAGGCCGGCATGCGGCTGGTAGTGGTGGATTCCATTGGCTACGCCCGGGAAAATGTCGGGGAGGTCACGCCTCCGACCGCCGGAAATGATCTTTTCCTTACAATTGACCTCAAGGCACAGCAGATTGCCGAGGAACTTCTGCAAGGCTACCATGGGGCATTGGTGTTGATGGATGCGGACACCGGCGCGGTGCTGGCCATGGCGTCGGCGCCAAGCTATGATCTTTCGACGCTCAGTGGCGGCGATCTGGCTAGACTGTCGCAAGACGTGGAAGGAAGACCGCTGCTGAACCGCGCCACTCGCGGCCTGTATACTCCAGGGTCGATTATGAAGCCGCTGCTGGCATTGTGTGCCTTGGAGAGATGTCCCGAAGTTGCGCACGGGAGGTATGAATGCACGGGGAAATACATGATTGGAAATCATGGCATTCGCTGCGCGAGGACTTGGGGGCACGGCGAACTGGACATCCAGGAGGCCATCACGGTCTCCTGCAATCCGTTCTTCATCCATCTTGGACTGGAAGTCGGCATTGACGACTATGCGGCGTTCCTGATGAGCGCAGGGATTGGAGAGCCCACCGGCATTGAGATCGGGGACGCGGCGGGGGTGCGGCCGGAACGCGCCGTCGCGCAGAGGTTCTGGAGACGCGGATGGCTGGCGGTGGATACCGCATACGCGTCACTGGGGCAGGGCGCCATCACCATCACGCCACTGCAGGCGGCTTCCTATACCGCCGCAATTGCGAATGGCGGCAGTCTCCTGCGGCCCTTTTTGGTCAAGGAGATTCGCACCCCCAATGGGAACCTGATCATGACCGGACAGCCTGCGGTGCGCAACCGCCTGCCTGTCAGTCCGCAGAATCTCCAGCTGGTCCAGCAGGCCATGCGCCGTGCGGTGACGGAGAAGGATGGCTCGGCACACGGTCTTGCAGACGCATGTCTGCCACTTTGCGCAAAAACTGGCACGGCCGAAGTGGGAGAGGGGGAAAACCGGTATAAGAACACCTGGGTGATTGCCTTTGGTCCAGCGGATCATCCCCAATATGCGCTGGCCTGCGTCATTGAACGTGGCCAGTCCGGAGGGCGCACCGCCGTGCCCATCGCCTTCGATTTCTTCCAGCGTTGGCTTGGCGCCGAATAGTTTTCAGGAAACGGCGGCACAAAAAACGCCAGGCGTGGCCTGGCGTGAGAATATTGGCAATCCCAACGGGAGTCGAACCCATATTTACAGGATGAGAACCTGTTGTCCTAACCATTAGACGATGGGATCATCGTTTGGCGAATGCGCTTAATCTAGCAGTGTTCGTGCGTTTTGCAAATGCCCTGCGGTCTTTTTTGCCGGAAAAGAACGATTTTGGCGTTTTGTCATCACCGATTCAGCCGAAATGTGAGCTCGTACTCGCCAGGGAGGGCAATGAGGCGTCCTGCGTCGTCATGCTGGAGTTCGCAGGATCCGGAGAAGGCGAGGATTTCGGTGGCGGGGAGGGTGATTTCGGCGGTGGTGTTGTCCGGAACCGCGAAGCTCCAGGCGAGGGTGTTTTTCCGGGTGTCCCTCAGCCAGCTGGAGGAGATCATCCCGTAGGGCGAGAAGAACATGGCGGAGGCGCTGCCCAGCCGGCTGCCGGGCTGCGGCGCGAGCCGGAAACGCTTGAAGGCAAGTGCATCCGGGGCGTCCTCGATGGGCTGGATGCCGGCGATGGTCTCGTAGAACCACTCCGCCACCGCGCCGTAGGCGTAGTGGTTGAAGGAGTTCATGTTCACGTCGCCGAAACCTCCTTCGCGGGTGTAGGAGTTCCAGCGTTCCCACATGGTGGTGGCGCCCTGGGTGATGGGGTAGAGCCAGCCGGGGTAGGTGGTCTGCAGCAGCAGGTCGTAGGCCAGGTCCAGGTGCCCGAAGCGGGTGAGCACGGGCAGGAGGAGCGGTGTCCCTAGGAAGCCCGTGGAGAGATGGAGCCTGCGGTTGACGGTGAGGTCCTTGACCAGCAGCTTGACGGTGGGCTGCACGAGTCCCTCGGGAAGCAGGTCGAAGTGCAGGGCCAGCAGGCACGCGGTCTGCGTCTTCTCCTTGAGGCCCTTGGCGTTCAGGAAATGCTGCTGGAAAGCGATGCGGGCCTTGCGGTACTGCGACTCCAGCCGCCGGGCGGCGGCGGTCTTGCCCAGGACTTTCGCGATGTGGGCGAGCAGGCGGCTGGAGCCGGCGAAGTAGGCGGTGCCGAGCAGCGCCTTGGAGGTCGGCGCGTCGATGTGGAGCCAGTCGCCGAAGTTGCGGTTGTCCACCACGCAGGTGCCTTTGCTGTTGGCCAGTTCCAGTTTGAGATAGCGGTCCATGTTGTCGAAGAAGCGCTCCAGCAGGCGCGTTTCGCCGTATTTGACATAGAGGCGCCAGGGCACGATGAGCGCGGCGTCGCCCCAGCCGGTGCCGGGGGTGTTGACCGCCAGCGTGGTGCCGGGGGCGGCGTATTCGTAGGAGCCGTCGGGACGCTGCCCGAGGTTGAGGTCGGTAATCCATTTGGCGTAGAAGGCCGGCGCCCAGACATTGTAGGTGGCCGCGTTGCAGAAGACCTGGGTGTCGCCAGTCCAGCCGAAACGCTCGTCGCGCTGCGGACAGTCGGTGGGCACGTCAAGGAAATTGGAGCGCAGTCCCCAGCCGACATTTTCGTAGAGGCGGTTGAGCATCTCGTCGCTGCAGGCGAAGAGTCCGGTGCGCGGGAGGTCGCTGGAAATCACGACTGCCGCGACGTCCTTTTTGGTGAGGCGTCCATTCCAGCCGGAGATTTCGAGGTAACGGAAACCGAAGAAGGTGAAGGTGGGCTCGTAGATGGCCACCTTTGCGGTGTCCGCTGTATAAACCGTCAATGCCTTGGCGCTGCGGAGGTTGGCGACATAGACCGATCCGTCCTCGTTGAGCATTTCGCCGTGTTTGATGACCAGCGCCTGTCCTTTGACGGTGCCATGGAGGGTAATCCGTTCCCGTCCAGTCAAGTTCTGGCCGAAGTCCACGACCCAGGTGGAGCCGCCGCGATGGAAGATTTTCTCCGGGGCGCGCGTTTGCAGTCGTCGGATGGGGGCGCCGGAGTTCCACACGATGCGGACCGGCGAGTCGGTCTCGATGGCAGGAGACCACGGCCCGGTCCTGTCCAGCCATTCCGGGGTGCGCCACGCCTCGTAGATTTCACCGTCGTAGATGTCGCTCATGCGCAGGGGGCCGCCCTGGTTGTTGGTCTGGAAGTCCTGGGAGGAGCCGATGATCTGGGTGGAGCCGTCCGCGAAGGTCACATGGATTTCGCAGCGCAGCATCTCGTTTTTGCCGTAGGGGACCTCGCCGTTGTTCCACTGGTGGGCGATGCGTCCGTGGAACCAGCCGCCGCCGAGGGTGATGCGCAGCTGGTTGGAGCCTTTTTTGAGCAGACCGGTCACGTCGAAGCACTGATATTGCACGCGATGGAAGTAGTTGGTCCAGCCGGGGGTGAACACCCAGTCCGTGATGTTCTGGCCATTGAGCAGCGTCTCATAGACGCCCAGCGCGGTTCCGTAGTAGCGAGCCTTGGCGATTTTCTTGGCGGGGAGCGAGAAGGTATGGGTGAAGAGCTGAGGCGCCAGGTCGTAGCGCGGGCCCTGCCAGTAGGTGATCCATTTGCTGTGTGACCAGGGCGTGCCGAGGAAACCGGTCTCGAACCACGAGTCCTCGTCGCTCCAGGCGGTCATCTTGCCGGTCTCGTCCTTTACGCGAACTCGCCAGGTGTAACGAGTAAAAGGCCTGAGGGCTTTACCCGCATAGCCAATTAGCTGGCTGGAGCCATCTGCAACCCATCTTGAATCCCAGACAACCTCGCCGCCCTCATCCTTGACCTGGAGCTGTCGGGCGGTCTGGGCCTGAACCCCTGCGAGCTGGTAGGAGAAACGCGGCTTCGGTTCATCCATTCCCAGTGGGTTGACCAGATATTCGGTCTTCAGGTCGCAGACACGAGGATGGCGGATGGCTTCGCAATGTTCATCCTGGCCATGATGATGGCCACAGGAGCAGGAATGCGCGGATTCAGGAGACATGGGGATGGGGCGTTATTTAGGTGGATGGAACAGTAGAAGACCTCGGATTCAATTCTTCGGCGTTTCGTCTTCGCGGACAGGTCCGGAACGTTCGGTTGGGCGATACCACCAGGCGATGAGCGGCACCCAGGCAAAAAGGTAGCCGAAAAGAAGCCGGAAGAAGGCCCATGACCATAAGTCTGGACGGAAAATTTGGATGGCAAGAAGCGTCACTGACGCGACGATGGCATAGCTGGCGTGAAACCAGCATAGCTTTTGGAAAGCCGTTTGGTAGGGAAGAAGTTGGTAATTCGGAATGACGGTTTTCAGAAAACTCGCGCTGCTATTCATTTCACTGAGATACTGTTTCTCCTCAGCGGCTTTCAGCTGTGCGAGGGTGAAGCTAAAGCCCGTCGGGTTGAAGCCCACCCCGCCAATCAAATAGTGTCGGCAGATGTGGATTTGCAGATTCGCACAGTCGATTGCCAATGCGGTGGCGCGTTCCTGGCTGTTCAGGGCGGGCTGCCCGGGAGCCAGCTCGGTGGGGTGGTAGCCATCGGCCGGCGGCTCGTCCATCCATTTGCGCGCAGTCAGATACGCAGTTTGGAGATTGTTTTTGATGAAGGAGTCCGGATCCAGCAGGGCGAGCCAGCGCCCCCAGTCCCAGG
>JAFYIW010000013.1 GCA_017538465.1 Victivallales bacterium | reverse complement strand
CCTTTTCAACTCCAAATAACTTTAACCTTTACCCTTTAACCTTTAAACTTGAAAATCCGTGCCGACCAGCTTGCCGTACAACAGGGCCTCTGCGCATCGCGGAGTCTGGCGCAACGGCTGATTGACGAAGGGAAGCTCCTGCTTCCCGACGGCACGCCAATTCGCAAGCCGGGACAGCAACTCGACGAGACCACGCGCCTCACACTTGCGTCCCCGCCGCAATATGTCTCGCGCGGCGCGGGAAAACTCCTTGCCGCCATCGAGGCCTTCCAACCAGAATTGACTGGCGTGACCGCGCTGGATCTCGGTGCCTCGACTGGTGGCTTCACGGACGTCCTTCTCCAGCACGGCGCCACGAAGGTCTATGCCGTGGATGTCGGGCACGACCAGCTCCACGGAAAACTGCGTAATGACCCGCGTGTCATCTCGCTGGAGGGCGTCAATGCCCGCGACCTAGACGCCGCGCTCATTCCCGACCCCATCGATGTCCTGGTGGCAGACGTCTCGTTCATCTCGCTCACAAAAGTCCTGCCGCCCTGTGCGTCATTTCTCAAGCCCGACGCCTGGGCAATCGTGCTGGTGAAGCCCCAATTCGAGGCGGGACGGCAGGACATCGGTTCCGGTGGCGTGGTCCGCGACGAGGCCGTGCGCCAACGCTGCCTGAATGACATCATCGCATTCGCCCAAAACGACCTGCATTGGACTCTCGTGGGCGCCCTCCCCTCGCCCGTCCTCGGCCCCAACGGCAACCAGGAATACCTCGCCGCCTTCCGTGCCTCTTTCCAATGACATTCTCGGTCAACACATTTCTTGAACTCAGGGCGAACGACCGACATCGCCGGCTGCCTCTTGACCTAGCGGCCGCCCAGACCGTCGAGTTTGATGTCGGAGACAGTCGTTTTCGTATGTTCCCGGGCGTTCCCGGAGGAAAACGTGTTGTCGTGTTGGAGGTGCTGGAGGGTTCAGGGGCACTCCACGCCACGCTGGTCTTCCGCATCAGCCACTGGTCGCCAAGCAACTACATTCTGATGCCATCCGCAGTCTATGACGGCAACCGCGTGAGCATCATGACGTCAGACGGCGTCTATCCGCCGATGCTCCCCGAGGACTACACGAGCCTCAATCCTCCGCAACTCACCGGAACCATTCAGCACCTCGCACCACAGGGCGTCGGGCGGCTGGAAGAGACCTCCGCCGAAGGCGCCTTCCCTGGAGTGGGCTTCTTCGATGTGGATGTACAACGCGCCATCTGGCTGCTGACTCCGCAGGGCAACGAGGCAGGCAACTACGGTTATTCAATCATCGAAAACGGCGATGAGTTAGAGGTGCGCCTCTCCTCGCCCGTGCACCGCCAATTCCGCCAGTCGGGCTGCAATTCGCTGGTGCCGGCGGATGACGCGCCGCTGGCCTATCGTCCCGGAACCACCGCTACCTTCGAGTTCGACCTCCGTGACGAATGGTGCTGCACGCTGGAGCACTTCTTCCAACAGGCACGTGAAATGCGCAACGAGGTGGTCCCTCCTGGAACCTTCCCGAATCTCCTGCCCTGCTCCGAAGCCACGCGGCTCGTGCGCGACCGTCTGGAAACCGACAACTGGTGGGAGGAATACGGCTACTACTCCACCATCACCAAGACCGACCTCAAGGGCATCTGCCGCAACTCCAAGCACCACTGGCAACTCGGCTGGATTGGCGGCATCATGAAGAACGAATACCTGCTGCGCGAGGGCAGCCACCCCGAACGCGTGCTTAAAGAACTGCACACGCTCGTCACGAAGGCCCAGCAGCCAAGCGGCTTCTTCCTGACCTCCGCCTGTCTGGGAGAGTTCTTCCCAGACGCACCCGCCAAAAATGGCGAAAAGCCGCGCCGCGAGTGCCTGGTCCGCAAGAACGCCGACGGACTGACCTTCCTCTGTCGGCAACTGCTGTGGCTGCGTAATGCAGGACAAGCCATCGACCAGCCATTGCTGGATGGCGCACGCAAATGCGCCGAGGCATTCCAACGCCTCTGGGAAAAGCATGGTCAATTCGGCTATCTCATCGACCCCGTCACCGGCGAACTGCTCGTCGGTGGCGGAGCGGGTGGCGTAATGGCATCCGCTGGACTCGCCTTGGCATCAGAACTCCTCCACGAGCCAAAATTCCTCGAAACCGCCAAGGCCAGCGCCTACTACTATGCGGAGAACTACCTCCAGGAAAAGGGCAATGTCTATGGCGGCGTGGGCGACGCCTTGCAGGCGACCGACTCCGAGTCCGCCTACGCGCTCCTGGAGGCGCTGATGACCGTCTGGGAATACACAGGCGACAAGACCTTGCTCACCCTGGCGGAATTCGCCGCCGACTACCTCTCCACCTGGATTGTCGCCTACGACTACCGCTTCCCACCGGAAAGCACCTTCGGAAAACTGGACATGCATACTGCGGGAACCGTCTATGCGAACATCCAGAACCGCCATGCCGCGCCGGGCTTCTGCTCCGCGAGCGGCGACGCGCTCTGGAAGCTCTACCGTGCCACGGGCCGCACCGAGTATGGGCGGCTCGCCCAGCAGGTCGTCCACGCCCTTCCGCAGTTCCTTTCGCATCCGGGCCGTCCCATCCACGGGATGGAAGTCGTGGGCATGAGCGAGCGCGTGAACCTAGGCGACTGGGAGGGCCGCGACCAGGTCGGCGAAATCGGCAACGCGCCCTGTGCCTGCTGGCCGGAGGTCGCGTTGCTACTGGCGCGTGTCCACCTCCCTGGCATCTATGCCCGTACCGACACCCGCGAAATCCTCTGCTTCGACCACCTGGAGGCGGTCTGGGAGGGCGATGCCCTGCGCATCGCCAACCCCACCGACTACCCCGCTAAGGCAACATTGCTTGTGGAGGACGGCGAAGCCGCACGCCAGCCGCTTTTCACCACCGCCTACGAGCGCTTCCGGAAAATCGCCATTCCGCCACACGGCACGGCGGTGGTGTAGGTTGACAGCTCGCTCGCACGCGAGCGAGAACCAGGGGG
>JAFYIW010000112.1 GCA_017538465.1 Victivallales bacterium | reverse complement strand
TCGCGCTCTGGTCCCACGGAGACGATGCCGACGCGGGCGCCGGCCAGTTCGCCGATGCGTTCGACGTAGCGTCGGCAGTTGGCGGGCAATTGGTCGTATTCCTTGATGTCACTGGTCGGAGTCATCCAGCCAGGGAGGGTCTCATAGACAGCCTCGACCTCGCCGAGCACCTTGAGACTGGCGGGGAACTCGTTCAGGAGTTTCCCCTGATATTTGTAGCCTGTGCAGATCTGGATTTCGGGGAACTCGTCGAGGATGTCCAAGCGAGTGAGCGCGATGCAGTCGAGACCATTGAGCATGGTGGCGTAGCGCACCACGCAGGAGTCGAACCATCCGCAACGGCGCGGGCGGCCAGTGGTCGCGCCATATTCGGTGGCGGTCTCGCGGATGCGGTCGCCGATGGCGTTGAGTTGTTCGGTGGGGAAGGGACCCTCGCCCACCCGCGTGGCGTAGGCCTTGACCACGCCGATGACCTTGCCGATTTGCTTGGGGCCGAGCCCCAGACCGACGCAGACGGCGCCGGCGGTCGGGTGGCTGCTGGTCACGAAGGGATAAGTCCCGTGGGAGAGGTCGAGCATCGCGGCCTGGGCACCCTCGAAGAGAATCTTTTTGTCGGCGGCCAGTTCCTCGTGGATGAGGGCGCAGGTGTCACAGACGTAGGGGCGCAACTGGTCGGCGTAACCGCAGTACTCGTCATAAATCTGCTGGAAGTCCAGCGGTGGCTCGCCGAAGACCTGGGTGATGATGCGGTTCTTGTAGGCCAGCGTGGTCTTGAGTTCCTGCGCGAATGCCTCGCGGTCCATCCAGGAGACCACACGGATGCCGATGCGGTTCGCCGCGTCCGCGTAGCAGGGGCCGATGCCGCGGCCGGTGGTGCCGACCTTGGAGTTGCCCTTCATCCGCTCCTCCAGTTTGTCGAAGAGCTTGTGGTAGGGCAGAACGACGTGGGCGCGGTTGGAGATGCGCAGCCCCGAGGCGTCCAGCCCCTCGGCCTTCAGCGCCTCAAGTTCCTCCAGAAGCACCACGGGGTCCAGCACGACGTCGTTGCCGATGATGCAGGTGCAGCCGGGGTAGAGGATGCCGGAGGGCAGAAGATGCAGTTTAAAGGTCTTGCCCTTCGCCACCACCGTGTGGCCGGCGTTCGCGCCGCCCTGGTAGCGTGCCACGACATCCGCCTGCTCGGCCAGATAATCGACGATTTTGCCTTTTCCCTCGTCGCCCCATTGGGTGCCGACGACTACTATGCTAGACATGGTTGCCTCGTGGGTTGAAAGAAACGGGAGGGACGCATTTCTGCGCGCCCTGAACGGAAAGAACTAATGCGTCAGACGCAGTGGTAAGGTGGTTCGTTTGGCCAATTCGGCCTTGATGCCGTCGCAGGTGTAGCCGTCAAGGTGGACCATCGAGGCGACCAGCGCGGCGTCCGCATGGCCTTTCTCGAAGGCGTCGATGATGTGGTCGATGGTGCCCGCGCCGCCAGAGGCGATGACGGGCACGGAGACGGCGTCCGCGACCTTGCGGGTGATTTCGAGTTCGTAGCCGTTCTGCACGCCGTCGGTGTCAATCGCATTCAGGCAGATTTCGCCGGCGCCGAGCGAGACGGCGTATTGCGCCCAGGCGACCGCGTCCCATTGGGTGGGCTTGCGGTAGCCCTGGATGAAGACCTGGTAGCCAGAGGGGAACTCGCGGGAGACGCCCACGCGCTTGGCGTCCATCCCCAGCACCACGCACTGGCTGCCGAAGGCATTGGCGCTGGCGGTGAGGATGGAGGGATTTTCGACCGCCAGGGAGTTCAGCGAGACCTTGTCCGCGCCGGCCAGCAGTGCGTTTCGCATGTCCACGGCGGAACGGATGCCGCCGCCCACGCAGAAGGGGATGAAGACGCGTTTCGCTGCGTCGGCGACCATCTCGATGTCGATGGGACGGTGCTCGGCGGAGGCGGTGATGTCGTAGAAGACCAGTTCGTCCGCGCCTTGCTTGCAGTATTGGTCGGCCAGCGCGATGACGTCTCCGACATCGACGTTGTCCTTGAATTTCACGCCTTTGGTGACGCGGCGGTTGCGCACATCCAGGCAGACGATGAGTCGTTTGAGCAGCATAGCGTGGAATCAGGGCCGACCGCCCCAGGTCAGGAAGTTGTGGAAGAGCCTCAGGCCGGCTTCGCCGGAACGTTCCGGATGGAACTGGGTGGCGACCAGGCTGCCCTTTGCGGCCACGCTGCAGAAGTGCTTTCCGCCGTATTCGGTGGTCCCGAAGGCGAGCGTGGCGTCGACGGGCTCGCAGTAGTAGCTGTGCACGAAGTAGAACGGCGTGCCGGAGTCCACGCCCGCGAAGATGGGGTGACTCTGGGTGAAGGTCACGGCGTTCCAGCCCATCTCGGGAATCTTGAGAGTAGGGTCACCTGGGAAGTCAAAGCGCTGGACGCGGCCGGGCAGAAGTCCCAGGGCTGACTGCCCGCCATCCTCGTCGCTCCAGTCGAAGAGCAACTGCATGCCGATGCAGATGCCCAGCACGGGGCGTCCCGCCTCGATGGCCTGTCTCAGATAGCGGTCGTAGCCGCGGGCACGCACGGCCTCCAGGCAGCTCTTGGCGGAGCCGTCGCCTGGGAAGATGACTGCTCCCTCCAGCAATGCCTCGCCGGCGGTGGAAGCGACCAGCGTGTCGTAGCCGAAACGCTCGCATGCCAGGCGCACGCTAGTGAGATTGCCTGCACCGTAGTCAAGGATGGTGATAGTACTCATAACAATGCATTAATATAATCGGTAAGCGATTCCTCGCCGAGACGAAAGGGGA
>JAFYIW010000111.1 GCA_017538465.1 Victivallales bacterium | reverse complement strand
GACGCCACGCAAGGCGCTGGATGCCATCTGCCATCCGGCGCCTTGCCTATTTCAGGGAAGAAGCATTGATATAGTCGATAGTATCTAACGGCTACGGCGAAGTCGCTGATAGAGTCCCGCGCATTTGCCGACCAGCCATGAGCCTGCCGCGCCAATCGCCTTGAGGTGGAAGATGCGCTCCACCCAACTACGGCGCAGTTCAATGGCGTTCACGGGACAGAATTCGTGGCAGCAATAGCATCGGATGCAGGTGCTCTGGTTCACGCAGTCCCCATCACGCCGAGGGTCGATGGCGCTAGGCTTCACCGGACAGCCATGATGGCATTTCATGCACTTGATGCACTTGGACTTGTCGATGCAGGGTCGGTCGGCAATATGGCGGCGCAGCCAGCGAAGCATCCAGCCGGGCAATGGGAGAATGCGCATGATGTTCGCGGGTGTCTTCACCAGTTCGAAGTCCGGCACTTGCAGCCTCTCGAGCGCTTCGCCAGTCACTTCAATGTCTGCAGGGGTAGTGGTTCCGTAGCCAGAACGGGCGGCGGCTTGGAGTAATGGGTAGTTCTGCGGTTCCAGACCGATGAGCTGGCAGCCAACGACATCCACCGCAGACAAGTCTGTTCCCACGACCAGAGCGCCGATTTTGCGCGGGTGTCCGCCATGAGGGCCAGGTCCTTCCATGGCGACCACGGCGTCCAAAACCGCGAGTTTGACTTTGGCGGTGCGGTTGATGTCAATCATCAGATCGGCCAATCGGTCACGGTCCTGAAAGCGGAAATGGTATTGCGCCTTGCGGGTGCCTACCACCAGGCCATATTGGTTCTTGAGGGCACCGGTGTAGCCCATCTGGACATGCGTCTTGAGTTTGGGCAGAGTGATGAGCACATCCGTCTGAAGCAGATGGTCGGTCAGTTCCAGGCGTTTCCCTAGAGTGTTCTCCAGATTTTCAAAGACCGCGACATGGTCGAAGGAGGCCAGCTCGGCGCCTTCTTCCTCGACCACCTGGAGGATTCCGCTGGCGCGCATAGTCTCGCGGGTGGTTCCTACGCCTGGGCTGTCACCCACCAGCACCCGCGAGGCCCCCGCCGTCTTGACTGCCCGGATGACCGCCCGCACGATGGAAGGATGGCTGGTGACCGCTTCCTCTGGCCTCGCCGGAGCCAGCAGGTTCGCCTTCAGCAGCACGCGGTCACCAGGGTGGACGATGGCATCCATGCCACCAAAAGGCTCCAGCGCGTCGGAGAGCGCCTGGGCGACCCGCGCGTCATCGTCATAGCCGTCCAGGGCAATCAGACTGACCTTCGTTTTGCAGGGAGGTTCAAGCATGTAATGTGTGTCAAGAAAAGAGGTCGAAGTGTTCCAAGTTGTCCTGAAACCAATTGAAAGTGGTTTCGTGGCCGTCGACGCGCCAACGTCCAGGGAGGTTGTTGTTCAGCCAATCCAGCGGTTCCGCCGTTGTGTCTCCATTGGCGGCCAAATGGTAGAACTGTCGCATCTCGGTCAGTTGTTCCTTGGAGAGGACGCCTGGTCGGACAGAAGTGAAGAATGCAGTTCCGCTGACGGCCAGTAGTTCGGCCCATTGACGATTGCATTCCCATGGAATGGCCTGGGAATCTGCCACTCCAACGCAGTCGGCATCCATGGCAAAGAAGGTGTTGTGCTGGCAGATGCGGAAGGCGAGGGTGTTGACCCCCATGCGGCGAGTACGGTCAAAGGAACAGCCGCTGGTGTCGTCCCCGGTACGGGAGAGGTGGATGAGTCCCGCCGCCAGATGTCCGATGGTATTGCAGCCGATGATGAGGGCATTTCCGGCTGCCTGGCGGATGGCGCGGTAGAGTCCAAGGACGATTTCCGCCGCCGTCCTGGATTGGTCGGCGAAGCCGGAGTGAGTGCCGTCAAGTGGCCAGGCGGTCATTTCGAAGCCCCATCGTCCAAAGAGGTCGTAGGTGGTGAAGTCGTGTTTGATGAGTTGAAAGCCCCAGCCGACGAGCCGACGAATGTCCTCCTGAATCCAAGTCAGCGCCTCTGGGCGGGATGGATCCAGGGCATTGCGATGGCTGATGATGGCGCCTGTGTCGTCACGCACGGGAAGTCGCCATTCGTCTGGGATGCGTGAGTCGCGGTTCAGGAGCGGCCGAAGCCAAACGCCAGGCCGTATTCCGGAGGCAGTCATCTCAAGTGGTAACGCCGCCATGTCCGGAAAACGGTCATTTCCCGCATCCCAGGGGCCGCCGTTGTAACACGGGGAATGCCGAAGCTGCCAGCCGTCATCAATGACCATGTAGGGTGGGACAGAGGCGCCTTCAGTCAGTTTCCGCAGATATTGGCAGTCCGTCAATGCCGACTGGCGCGAGATGTCTCCGTAGGCGTAATACCAGTTATTGCCTCCGATGACTGGACCTGGCGGCAATAAAGGTCGTGGGCACATCAGACGGCAGAACTGCCGCGCGGCGGAGATGGGCGATTGGCATTGGAGGGAATACCGCACGGCTACCACGTTTGCCACGGCCAAACGACGACCGTTCAATCGCACACCTCCGCGGCCATTGCGCACGTCAAGGAGTAGTTCGACGCTATTGGGAGCAACCCTCCATTGGGCGAAGGCGGCGGGCTGTGTCTGGACCCCGAAGCCAGTCAGGACATCTTTTTCCTGCATCAGGAAATACCAGGGCATCAGTCGTGCGGGGGCCATGCCTCGCCACTGCAGCTCGCCGTAGGAACGCTCCCAGGCGTCGCCAAGAAAGAGAGCCTTTTCCGCAATGGGGAGATGCCAGCGCAATGCCAGAAAGCACACGGGAGTCTCCTGGGTCGTGACGGCAATCTCCAGCGCATCCCTTTCGGTCAATTCCACCTGGATGTCCTGGATGGTGAGAATAGCGTCCGCCGTCAGACATTTGCGTTGATTTCGCCCATAGGCGACAGTGACCTCGCTGGGCAGACCGAGAAGGCATTTTTCCATGGGAGAACAAAGCTTATGTCCAAAAAGGGGAGGGGGACGATGAAATTGTCCCATAGTATATAGCCTCAAAAAGATTCAGAGGCCATTATTCATCTTGCCTGGGTAAAATTTGAGGGCTTCTTT
>JAFYIW010000110.1 GCA_017538465.1 Victivallales bacterium | reverse complement strand
AATTGTTCTTTTTCTCCAAATTTTCACTATTCCCGCTTGCAAAACTCCAAATGTTCATTATTTTATACTCGTTCAACAAAGACGAACATTGGAGACGCAATGAAAAAACAGAATGACATCATAGATGGCACGATTGCCGCACTGAACGGCTTTCTGGAGGAAAACGGTTTGCCAAAGACAGAGTGCGGACATTCGGCGGACAACGATGTCACCGCAATATGCCTTGTCGGCGAGAGACTTGCTGTCCTTGATGTGACAGCGATGCCTGCGGCAAAGATTGTGGAGGAATGCGCTTTGAGGGGAAGGGAAAGAACGCTCGCAATCGCCCCCTTCTTCCCGCCAGTGACGGCGGACAAACTTTGCGCCGATCACATCAACTACGCTGACACGGCGGGAAATCTTCGCCTCTTCATCAACGGCAATCTTCTCTGCGTGAAAAACTGTCCCCGTCCTGCCAGGCTGGTTCGGCAGGTCACTCCTGGACGCTGCTGGAATCCACAGGGAATGAAGGTACTCTTTCTGCTGCTTACGGAGAGCGAGGCACTTGGCTGGACTTACCGAGAAATCGCGGACAGGAGCGGTGTCAGCCTCGGAACCGTGAACAACGTGCTGATGGAGGCGCTGGAGCGAAAATACCTTCTCAAATGGGACAAAGGATACAGGTGGGGCGACAAGGCGAGAATGGTTGATTTGTGGGTCGCCAACTATGCCCTCATTCTTCTGCCTCGTCTGACCACGGAACGCTATCAAGGGAATCCCATCGCCGGCGGGGTGGAGGGACTGCTGCTGCCAGGTGGAGAGACTGCTGCCGCCGAGGCTGGTCTTGCAGACACGACCTTCGGCCAATATTGGAAGCAGGGAAACATCGCGCCAGTCATCGCCAGAAACAGATGGCATCCCGATGCCGACGGCAACATCACGGTGAAGACCGCGTTCTGGCCAGAGGCCAGGCCATTCAAACGACAGGTTCCCTGGCTATTGGTCTATGCCGACCTGATGGCGGTCGATGACAGCCGCAGCCAGGAGATCGCCAACGAATTCAAGGCAAGGCATACGGAGGATTAGCGCATGACATTGAAGGAGGAAATACTCTCGGTCATCTCAAAGGCCGCAACAGAACTGGACGCCCATCTGATGCTCGTCGGAGCCTACTCAAGGGACTACTGGATCAGGGAATGCGGAGTCTGCGGGAATGCACGGAAAACCATGGACGTCGATTTGGCGTGCTGGGTCTCCTCGTGGGAGGAGTTCAACCAGATCATGGGCATTCTGACATCCCGCCATGGACTTCGCCAGGACACCAGAATAAAGCACCGTCTGTGGCTGCGCGATGAAATCTATGCGGATTTGATTCCATTCGGCGGCATAGAGAATGCAAACGGTGAATTCGCCTGGCCGCCGAACTTCGACGTCACGCTGAATGTGCTTGGTTACCAAGTCGCTTATGCTGAGGCTGCGGTGGCTCAGATAGGCACGGCCTCCATAAGGGTGATCAGCCCCTGCTGGCTGGCAATGCTGAAATTGAAGGCCTATACGGAGAATCCCGACAGAACCAAGGATCTCATAGACGTGTATTTCATAGTGGACCACTACCTTGAGTTCATTGACGAAGACAGGCGGCTCTACGGGCCAGAGGCCACGGACGCCGATGTGTTCGGCATCGAGCCTTTCGACACGCGCGTCGCGGGTGCGACTCTTATCGTCCGCGACTGCAATGCGCACGGCGATGAAATTCTGAAAAGCATACAGGACGACCTGCGTGCCTTTGATGCAGACGATGCCCTTTCCGTCGTTTTCACTCGTGTGAACTCAATAGATCAGGATGTGACGAGGCGATTGCTGGAGGCACTGCTCACGCCGATTCAATGATGCAAGGGCATGGAGTGGAATCACAATGGACAGCCGAGGGCGAAAAGTCCTAGAGGAGCGTTCCTGGCACGACTGGTACAGCGCACTCGTGCATACCCGTCGTCGCTTCGCTCCTAGGGCCGCCGCTTCGCGGCTATCAGACTATCCGCTGCGCTTCGCTTGCGTCTGCGATACGATTCCCACGCTGACGCCCGACGAGCACGGCACAACCATCGCAAGTCTTTCTGCAACAGAGGCCAGCGTTGAATACAGAACCGCCCGCGAACGCCTCATCACCTCCCCTCTGCGGGAGATTCTCTCGATGGCGAAGAACAGGCCGCACTACCGCCTTCCCGTCGCGGACTACGTCGGCATCGGCAACCTTGCCAAATGGAGAGAAATTGATTATTCTTAACACAAAAACGGTACAAATGCGTGAAAATAGCGATAATAGCGTTGCAACAAGAAATTGACAGGTTATATTTGGGTGATTTGTAGTCTGGTCGTAATGGCGACCGTAACCCCAATCCAGGAGTAACACACACCAGAAATAGCGCCTTCACTCTTTTGATAAAGCCAGTGGCTTTCCGATGGAGTTGCTGCTTGTTTATTTCCCGAAATAGGGACCTTCTACGAAACACACAAGAACACACGTCGAGCACCCGATTTGGGCGTCTCTATTCGTGTTCTTGTGTAGGTCGTCGCAAACCTCGGGAAATCATGGGTTGAGACGCCTCTTTTTCGTTGCGATT
>JAFYIW010000109.1 GCA_017538465.1 Victivallales bacterium | reverse complement strand
TCCTGCGGCAGTCGGCCGAGAAGGCCTTCGGGGAAATCGGCGTCCTGATGGACTATGACGGGCTGGAGGACATCCTGGAGAAATTCCCCCGGGATGCCTCTGAAGAGGCCACCGCGGCTCTCGACCGGGCCTTCGATTTGCGCTCGCAGGCGCAAAAATGCCTCGCTTCGCAGGAGTGGTTCGAATGCCGCGAACTCTCCGCACAGGCTCAGGAGAAGGCCATCGAGGCGCTCTGCCGGTTGGCACAACCCGGCTCTGCCTCCGAACAACGCGCCTTCTGGTGTCATAGCGCCTTTGGATTGCCTGGCAAAAGCTGGGACGAGTCCATCAAGCTCCTTGCCGAAAATGGCTTCAATACGCTCTTGGGCAATTTCCTGTGGGCCGGCGTCGCCTTCTATCCCAGCGAGGTCCTGCCGTCCTATCCCGAACTGCCCACACGTGGCGACCAGCTGCGGGAGTGCCTGGACGCCTGCCGGAAGTACGGCGTGAAATGCCATGTCTGGGGGGTGACCTGGAATCTGGGATACCTGCGCGACCCGGATTTCACCCGCCGGATGAATGACGAACACCGAACTCAGGTGAGCTTTTCCGGAAAGCCAGAATCCACCTGGCTCTGCCCCTCCGACCCGCAGAACCTCCGGCTGATGGCGGACGCCATGCTGGAGGTGGCACGTAACTATCCCGACATCGCGGGGCTGCATTTCGACTACATCCGCTATCCCGAAGATCAGTATTGCTTCTGCGAGGGCTGCCGGAAGCGCTTCGAGGAGCGTCTCGGTCATCCCGTCGAAAACTGGCCCGCCGACACGCGGGGCATCCTCCAGGATGAGTGGCGGCAATTCCGCCGGGAACAGATTTCCGCGCTGGTCAAGTTGGTCCACGACGAGGCGAAGGCCCTGTGTCCGGATTTGGAGATTTCCGCCGCAGTGTTTAAGGACTGGCCCCAAACCAAGGAGAATGTCGGACAGGACTGGGAGGCATGGTGCCGGGAGGGCTGGCTGGATTTCGTCTGTCCGATGGACTACACGGATGCTCCGACGACCTTCCGGGGATTCCTCCGGCGGCAGCTTGAGTGGTCGCATGGCGTCAGGCTCTGCCCCGGCATCGGGCTTTCCGTCTGGAAACATGCGAACCGCCCCCTGACCTTGATTGAATTGGTGGAGATTGCCCGCGATTTCAACTTGCCCGGCTTTACCGTCTTCAACTTCGACCAGAATGCCGAGACCGTCCTTCCCCTCCTGCACCTCGGCTGTACCAAAGAATAGAGAGGAAAAGCATGAGTCATTCCCCATTTCCTTCGTTTGCCGCCTGTCTTGTGGCGTTTTTCCTCAATTCCTTCAACTTGAAATCGTTTGCCATGAAACCCTATATCCTGCAATACTTTGCGCCCGCTCCGCAGAGCGCCCCGCGCGACTACCCGGAAGTCATCGAGAAGCCCGACGGCACGCTGGAGCTGGTGGATGCGCATCATCACAAGGAGGACGGCTGGGAGTCCTGGGCGCTCCCGCTGGGCAACGGCTATTTTGGCGCGAAGGTCTTCGGCGGCGTGCCTGTCGAACGCATCCAAATCACCGAGAATTCGCTGGCGAATCCCGTTCCGGAGGGCCTGAACAACTTCTGCGAGTTCTTCGTGGAGTTCGCGCCCTGCGCGGAGGTCACCGGCTACCGCCGCGACCTTTCGCTCAATGACGCCATTTCCACGGTGGAATACCTCGGGGACGGCGTTCGCTACCGCCGCGAGTTCTTCACCTCCTATCCCGACCGCGTGGCGGTGCTTCGCCTGACCGCCGAATGGCCCGGCAAGCTGAACTGCCGCCTCTTTGCGCAAATCCCGTTCTGTAAGGACTTTGGAAACAAGCGAGGAAATGGTCATGGCAAGACCGGGAAGGTCGAGTATTTATCCGATAAGATTTTGCTGACCGGTGAGATGCAGTATTATAAAATCCAATACGAGGGACAATTCCGCTGGACGACGGATGGGCAGGCGGAAGTTACCGAGCAGGGCGTGGAATTCCGTGATGCCAGCGAAATCATCATCTATTTCAGTTGTGCGACCAACTACCAGATGGAGCCGCGTGTCTTCTTGGAACCTGACCCAAAACAGAAGCTCGCGCCATACCCCCATCCGCATGAAATTGTGGAACGGACTTTGGACTCCACTATAAAAATTGAATATAATAAGTTAAAGATAAATCATATAGATGATTATTCAAGACTATTTGGCGCGGCGGAGGTGGATTTCGGCGGAAAATACGACGCCTCGCTTGCCACGGACACCATGCTGGAAAACCACGCCAAAGGCGAGTTGTCCCGCTATCTGGAGGAACTCTACTTCCAATATGGGCGGTATCTGCTGATCTGCTCGTCGCGCAAGGGGACGCTTCCCGCCAATCTCCAGGGCATCTGGAATGTCTATGACTTGAGCCCTTGGACTGTAGGATATTGGCACAACATCAACGTGCAGATGAACTACTGGCCGGTCTTCACGACCAATCTGGCGGAGCTTTTCGAATCCTACGCGGACTACCACTATGCGTATCTGCCGCTGGCGTCGAAGCATGCCCGAAATGCCTTGCGGTCACTGCGACCGGACGAGGAGTTTGAGGAATGTGGCTGGATCATCGGTACGGGGGGCTGGCCATACACCATCGAGGGCTTCAGCGGCGAAGGGCACTCCGGTCCCGGCACGGGCGGCCTGACCGCCAAGCTCTTCTGGGAGTACTACGACTTCACCCGTGATCCGGCGGTGCTTCGGCAGGTCTATCCTTCCTTGCGCGGGATGGCGGTCTTTCTGGAACACTGCCTGCACCAGCATGGGGACGTCTGGCTAATCGAACCATCCGCCTCGCCGGAGCAGCTCGACTATCGGGTGCGCTACGAACAGCCCGCCGGCGGCTGGCGATGGTATCCCTACTACCACACGGTGGGTTGCGCCTTCGACCAGCAGATGACCTACGAGGTCTTCCAGGACACCCTGAAGGCCGCCGATGCTCTGGGCGAGCCGGAGGACGACTTCCTGAAGCATATCCGCGAGCTTCTCCCGCATCTGGAGCCGGTGCTGATCGGCGACTCCGGCCAGGTCAAGGAATACCGCGAGGAACACGAATATGGCGAGTTCGGCGAAGCCAAGCACCGTCACCTTTCGCATTTGGTCGGGCTGATGCCTGGAACCATCATCACCGAGAATACCCCCGAGTGGCTGGAGGCGGCGAAGGTCTCCCTGACCAACCGCGGAGATTCCTCCACGGGCTGGGCATTGGCGCATCGGCTGAATTGCTGGGCTCGCCTTCTGGATGGCGAACACGCCTATAAAATATACACGAATCTGCTATCCCAAAAGACACTGCCAAATCTCTGGGACACGCATCCGCCGTTCCAGATCGACGGCAATTTCGGCGGCACCGCAGGCATCGCCGAGATGCTCATCCAGTCCCATGCCGGATTCATCCATCTGCTGCCCGCACTGCCTCAGGCCTGGAAAGGCGAGGGCGCATTCCATGGGCTCTGCGCACGTGGCGGTTTTGTGGTGGATGCCGCTTGGCAGGCTGGACAGCTTACCGAAGTGACGATTCACGCCACTGTTGCAGGGGAGGCACTCATCGAAGGGCCTGGATTGCCCCGCCAGACGGTCTCGCTGACGGCAGGCGAATCCCGTAGCCTTTTGCCTGATGGGACTGCTGTCCGGTAAAATTGCTGTGCCTTGCGCTACGCGCTGCGGGGGCAAGGGCAAAGGCGCTGAACGCCTTTCCCTTTCCCCCGCACCCCTTATCCCAATCCGCAGGGAATTCTGTGCCGTGAAGAAGTGAGATTTCCTTAGGTCTCCAGGGGCATTACGCATTACGAATTA
>JAFYIW010000108.1 GCA_017538465.1 Victivallales bacterium | reverse complement strand
AGCCCGTTCTCAAAAAGTCATGAAAGTCATTCTAGCGCAATTGTTTCTCAAGATTTTTTGAGATGCTTTGTTCCCCGAGAGGGCACCTAACGGCAGAGTTTTCGTTTTGTCTTTAATCCAAGGGTTATCGCGCCCTTTTCGGGCGCAGGATTCTGGTGGTGCCGGCCCCGCCGGCCGCGTGCCTTTCAGGCACTTGCAGGCGGTTACGCATGGTCGCGTACCCAGTGCGCTCGCCGCTTCGCGGCTATTAAGGTGCCCTCACGGGGAACAAAGCGTTTTGAGAAAATCGTCAGGTTGCCAGACCGGCGAATTGGGTCATGTAGAGTTCGTGGTATTTGCCGCGTTGCGCAAGAAGCTCTTCGTGGTTGCCTTGCTCTACAATGCGACCCTGGTCCATGACCACGATGAGGTCCGCGTCACGGATGGTGGAAAGCCGATGGGCGATGATGATGGAGGTGCGGTTGCGCATCACCCTTTGCATTGCGGTCTGGATGGCCTTCTCCGTGCGGGTGTCCACCGAGGAGGTCGCCTCGTCGAAGATCAAAATGCGCGGGTCGGCGACAAAGGCCCGCGCGATGGCCAGCAGCTGTCGCTGTCCCTGGCTCAGATTTGCTCCCGCACCCGTCAGAATCGTGTCCAGACCATCGGGGAGATGGTCGATGACCTCGCGGCAGTGGCTGGCGTCAATGGCATAATTTAACTGCTCCGGGGTGGCGTCGGCATTTGCATATCGCAAGTTGCTCTCCACCGTGTCCGTGAACAACACCGTGTCCTGCAAAACGATTGCCACCTGTCGCCGTAATGAACCTCTGGCCATTTCGGACAAATTTTGTCCATTGATTAAGATTTGGCCATTATCTGGGTCATAAAAGCGTAGCAACAGGTTAGCGATGGTAGTTTTGCCGGAGCCGGTAGCTCCGACGACGGCGATTTTCTGGCCAGTTGGGACGGGGAGAGTGAAATCCTGGATGACTGGTTTTCCGGGGAGGTAGGAGAAATTGACGTGTCGGAACTCGAGGTGGGCCGAGGTGCCGTCGTGCATTGGCTTTCCGCTAGGGTCCTCTGATTCTTCGTCCATGACAGTGAAGACTCGTTCGGCGCCGGCGACGGCGGTCTGGAGTTGCCCGTAGATTTGGGCGATCATGTTGACGGGGCGTGCGAACTGCTTGGCGTAGAGGATGAAGGCGGCAATGATGCCGACGGAGATGATTCCCCGATATGCGAAATATCCCCCGCAGGCGGCGATGATGACGAATCCGATGTTGCCGATGCAGTTCATGACTGGTCCCATCACGCCGGCGAAGATTTCCATTCGGATGCCTGCTGAAGTTAGGTGGTCGGAGGTCTGCGCGAAGGCGTCGATGGTTGCCTTTTGGTGATTGCAGGCGACCACTGTGCGATATCCGGCGACCTGTTCCTCGACGGTTCCGTTGAGTTTGCCCAGCAGTTCTTGACGCCGTCGGGAGAACTTCCTGACTTTGGCGGAGAGGAATCTGGTTGCGCCGAGGGTGAGGACAACGGAGAGGCAGCTCAAAAGGGTAAGCTGCCAGCAGTGGTAGAACATCACCGCCATCACACCGATGATGGTCAGGATGCCGGAGAAGAAGGTAGGCAGAGCCATGGAGACGGTCATGGAGATCATCTCGATGTCATTGGTCATCCGGCTCATGACATCACCGTGCGAATGTCCATCCAGATATTTCAGCGGGAGATCCACGACCTTGCCGAAAAGCTCCTCGCGCAGTCGTTGGACGATGCGCAGGCTAAGGCGTGCGGTGGCGAATCCCTGGAGCAGCTGGAGCCCCTCCCCGATGAGCAGAAGCAGCACCAGGGCCAGCAGGGTGGCGGGGAGGCTGCCGTTGGCCACCTGTGCGATCAGGTCAATGGCGTGGCTGATGATGGTTGGCGCAGCCACGGTGCAGAGAGTGCCGCCCAGAACGAATGCCAAGGTGCCTAGCACCAGTCCCGGTTCGGCACCAAAATAGCGTCCGATTCTCCGGATGGTGCCCCTGACATTGGCGGCATGGTCCACCTCGGCGAAGTGGTTGGGGCGTGCAGGACGCGGCGGGGCTTGGGAGGATTTTGCGGGACTAGCCAACTGCGTCCTCCTTTTCGCCCAATTGCGAAGCATAGATTTCCTGATAGGCGGGGCATTTCTGCATCAGTTCCGCATGCGTGCCGCCGGCAAGAATAGCACCATTTTCCATCACCACGATGCGGTCAGCGTGTCGCACGGAGGCGATGCGCTGGGCGATCACGATGCGGGTTTGTCCTGGATGGTGGTTGCGCAAAGCGGCGGTGAGGAGCGCCTCGGTCTTGAGGTCCAGGGCGCTGGTGGCGTCGTCAAAGATCAGGATGTCGGAGTTCCGGAGGATGGCCCGCGCGATGGCGATGCGCTGGCGTTGTCCACCGGAGAGGCTGTTTCCGCGTTCGGCCACGACGGTGTCATAGCCATCTGGCGTGGCCAGGATGAACTCCTCCGCCTGGGCGATGCGGGCGGCGGCGCGAATCTCCTCGTTGGTGGCCTCGGGCCGCCCCCAGGCGATGTTCTCGCGGATGGTGGTGCTGAACAGTTCGCTTTTCTGGAGCGCAAAGGCGACTTTGTCACGCAGGGCGTTCTGAGCATACTCCCTCACGTCCACGCCGTCCAGGAGCACCGCGCCTTGCGTCGTCTCGTAGAAGCGTGGGATCAAATTGGCCAGAGTGGTTTTTCCGCATCCTGTGGCGCCGATGACGGCGATGGTCTGGCCAGGCTCGATGGTCAGGTTCACGTGCCGAAGCACGGGAGTGACGGCACCCGGGTAGGAGAAAGAGACATCTCGGAGTTCGATGCGACCATGGGTGGGTGTGTCGCCATCGAAAGTGCCGTCCGGCAGTCCGGGCTCCAAATTGAGGATTTCGCGGAGGCGCTTCCAGGAGGCGGCGCCGCGGGCGACCGACTGAAGAAGCATCGTGCACATGAAAAGCGCGTTTCCCAGCGTCATGGCGTAGGTGGTGGCGGCCATGATGGAACCTGGGGAGGTCATCCCGTTCCCGATTCCCAGCGAACCGACGTAGATGATGGTGACCATCGCCAGGGAAATCAGCAGGTTCAGCGTCGGGAACATGAAGGAGAAGAGGAGCATCAGCGACAGCTGCGTCTTGAGCAGCTCGCCATTGGCCTTGCCGAAGCGCAGTTTCTCGTAGGCCTCGCGCACGCAGGCTTTGATGATGCGGATGCCGGTGATGTCCTCCTGCATCAGCGCGTTGAGCGTGTCCAATTGGCTTTGCATTTGGGTGAAAATGGGATTCACGCGTCTCAGGCATAATAGAAGCACCAAGCCCATCACGGGCAGGAAGCACAGCACCACCATGCCGAAGCGGGGCGTCATTCGGAAAAGAAAATAAAGGCTACCCAGTGAGAGCATCGTGGTGCGAATCAATCCGCGTATGAATTGCGAAACCAGCTGTTCGACCTGCGAGACGTCGTTGGTCACGCGGGTGATCAGCGTGCCCGCTCCGAATTGCTCCACCTGGGGGAGGGAGAATCCGAGGATTTTCCGGAAGCAGTCCTTGCGCAGGAGGTTCCCGATATTCTGACTGGCGTAGTTGGTGAAGGCATTGTTGAGAGAGCCGCACAGCCCTCCCAGGAGTACCAGCCCAATCATCAGCGCACCCATCCGCAGAATAAGTCCGAGGTCGCCATTGCCCTGGGTAATTCCCAGCACGCCGTCATCCACGATGTGGCGCATCAGGCTGGGCTGAAGCAGGTCCATGAGGACCTCTCCCAACATGAAGAGCGCGGCGGTCACCGCCCAGGGGAAATACGGCTTGATGTATTTCCATGACATCAGTCGGCCTCCGAGGGTTTCCCCGCCAAAGTGCAGGTGGTCATATAGATTGCACGCCGGGCGTAATCCCGGTTTCGTAGGCGGCGCGTCATGCCATGGACTGTCTCATGATATCGCATGGCAGATACTATAGCCCCTAGCGGCCAATAATCCGTATCTGCCAATTTCAAATCGTCACAGACGATTAGTCCCCGGAGCTACAATTCGGGGTCGTAGCCCCAGTTGTCCTGGGTGATAAAGCCCGTGCGCCGGCCGTCGCCCGCGGGGGGGACGGTGTATATCTTGGTGACCGTCGCGACATGGCAATCCGTGTAGGAGACCACTGCGAAGCCGTCATGCCGAAAATCGACTGTCCCGGATTCGTGGTAGGCGCCGAAGCCCTTGCCGCCCTCTTCTGGGGCGCGGAGATAACTGGTGATTTCGTAGATGCCGGTGTAGCTGTCCCGGTATCCGGCGTCCGCATTCAACAGGATGCGAGCTGGACGTCTCACGCGTGATGCCTTGAAGCACCGCTTGGTTTTCGGGTTGTAGATGTCAAACCCCAGGCATTCGTTGTAGCCATAGCCCGCATACGGCGTGACATACGACTTGGTGTAGCCGTGGGCGGAGGGGCACTGGTAGAGCTTGCTGCTGTCGGCGGACTCGTGGGCCGCCAGCCCGATGGCCAGGTAGCCAGGTTTGTTCATGGCCCAGTTTTCGTCGTAGCAGGCATCCCAGCCGCCTTCGTAGGTAAGCAGGGTGACGAAATCGTCGTCGAAATCTGCAGTATAGAGGGTATGGAACAGCCCGATTTGTCGGAGGTTGTTCACGCAGCTGATTCGCCTTGCTTTCCCGCGTGCCTTCGCGAGGGCCGGCAGAAGCATGGCCGCCAGGATGGCGATGATGGCGATGACGACGAGAAGCTCGATAAGGGTAAAGGAATAAGACGCCGATGCGCGATTGCCGCGCACTTTTGTTTTGACCGATGTCATGCTGGCAGTTCTCCTGTGTGACGCGCACAGAATCTTTCCCGTTTGTGGGAAATGGTGGAACTTCCCGAAGGCTCAGGATCCGACTTCGTTTCTCCAGGACTCCTGGAGGAATGCCATACGGTTGCGCGACAGCCGGGGACTCTCACCCCGATTCACTGTTGGTGTGATTCAGCACACCGACCTTCGGATGTACAATACGCTTAATGTAATTCCTTTTGAGGGAACGGTTCACTTGCCTGTGCAAGAATGCGCAGGCACGGGACTAGCGCGGGACGACGCAAGCTCCGCGTCGTCTATTGCACTACAGTGAACGAGGCGTTTTCCAGATAGCATGCCTTCGTTTTGCCCCGCATGACGGGAGTCAACTTGCCGGAGAGGATGATTCGTGTTCCCTCGGCGGGGTAGGGGGAGCCCGTCTGGTCGAACTCGAACTGCATCTGGCAGCAGGCGGTCGCGTCCGTGATGATGCACGCCGGCATGTCCTGGTTGTTTTCGGGATTTTTGACATGTCCGAAACGTCCGGCGAGGCGGATTCGCATTCCCGCGTAGTCATCCGGGGTCTGCGTCACGTTGGAGGCGAGCGCCCAGGCCATGGTTTCGTTCTGTTGCAGCAGGTCAATGTCGTAAACCTCGTTGTCCGCCACGGCGGGCGGCGTGGGACTCTTGGAGCAGGAGCAGCTCGCCAGCATGAGAATTGCCAGGCAGGCAGCCGCGGCGGCGGGGAGGCTCACCCGGAAACGCCGCCGGGCAAGTCCAACGAGGCTGAAGATCGCGAAAGTGACTAGGTCAAAGCAGACGATGGTGGAGCCCACCGGAGTGCCTGCGACGATGGAGACCAGGAGTCCGGCGAGCGAGCAGACCACAGAGAGGACGGCGGAGCAGATGGTCACCGCCAGGAACGACCGGAAGACGCGCATCGCCGAGAGCGCGGGGAAGATGATCAGCGCGGAGATCAGCAACGCACCCACCAGCTTCATCGCCAGCACGATGATGACCGCGATGACCGCCGCAATGAAGAAATTGTAGATGGTGACCGGGGTGCCGGTTGCGCGGGCGAAGTCCTCGTCGAAGGTGCAAGCGAAGATTTTGTTGTAGAACAAGACGAAGATGGCGATGACCGCGAGCGAGAGTCCGATGCTCAGGTAAACGTCGAACGGCTTGAGGGTGAGGATGGAGGTCGAGCCGAAGAGGGTGGTGCACACGTCGCCGGTGAGGTTGGTGGAGGAGGAGAAGAGGTTCACCAGCAGATAGCCGATGGCCAGCGAGGCCACCGAGAGAATCGCGACCACCGCGTCGCCCATGATGACGGTGTTCTGTCCGGCCCGCAGCATCAGTATTGCACAGAGGATGGTGGCCGGCAGAATGAAATACATGTCGTGGGTGAAATTCAGCACGCCGGCAATGGCCATCGCGCCGAACGCGACATGGGAAAGTCCGTCGCCGATCAGCGAGAAGCGCTTGAGCACCAGCGTGACGCCCAAAAGCGAAGCGCACAGTGAAATCAGCACGCCGACGAGCAGGGCATTTTGAACCATTGGCTGGTCGAGATAAAAGGTCGCGCAGAGATAATCGAACATACTGGAAAGGGGCTAGGGGTGACTGGACTTAAAACCGCTACATTTGGCTAAGCGTGGTGAAGTGATGCCCGAGGTCGCTGGCGAAGTACTCCTGGTTGGTGCCGAAGAGGGGCTTCTTGCCGATGTGCAACACATGGCTGGCGTATTCGCGCACGGCGGCGAGGTCATGGGTCACCATGATGACGGTGATTTTCTCCTGGTGATTCAACTTGTCGATGAGGTGGTACATTTCGGCGGTCATGCGGGGGTCGAGACCCGAGACCGGCTCGTCCAGGAGCATCAGCCGTCTGGTGGCGCAGAGAGCGCGTGCCAGCAGCACGCGCTGCTGTTGGCCGCCGGAGAGTTCGCGGTAGCATCGGCGGGTGAGTTCGGTCAATCCCATGCGGGCGATATTCGCCTTTGCCAGAGCCTTGTCCGCCTTGCTGTAGAAGGGCCACAACCCGCAGTGTCCCTGGCATCCGGAGAGGACAATCTCCCAGACGGTGGCGGGGAAGTCCTTCTGGACCACCGTCTGCTGCGGGAGGTAGCCGATTTGGTTGAGGGCCAGTCCCTCGCCTGGCTGGATGACGCCTCCGGCTGGTTTCTGCAGGCCCAGCAGGCACCGCACCAGCGTGCTTTTGCCGGAGCCGTTTTCGCCGACGATGCACAGGAATTCCCCCTCGTTCACGGAGAAATTCAAGCCTTTGAGCAGCAGCCGGTCGCCGTAGCCTAGAGTCAGATTGTTTGCGGTAAGAAGTGACATGGGGAGTAGGCTTGGAAAATGGGCGCTTCGCAGGAGATGCGGGATTGCCACGGGGGGACGCGCGTCGGCGCGTCCCCCGTCCTTAGGCTTCCGCCCGCTCAAGCGAGCGAGGTTTATCGCAGTGCCTGGCGCAGCACTTCGAGGTTCTTCTCCATTGTTCCGAGGTAGGTCTTGCCGTCCGCGGCGTTTTTCAAGGTGGTTCCCTGGAGGGAGTCCAGGACAAGAACGGGGCGGTTCTTGGCGGTCTTCGTGGAATCCACGATTGTCTCGGCGAGGCGATGCTGAGCGCCCTCGATGGCCAGCACGCACGGGAGATTGAGTTCATCCACTTTGGCGGCCAGGAAGGTGACCGTCTTGAAACTGGCCTCCGCCTCGGCGGAGCAGCCGGTGAACGCCGCGTAGTATTTCAGGCCGTAGTCCTCCGCAAGATAGCGGAAGGGGAAGCGGTCGCCGAAAAGCAGTACTTTGACAGTCGCGTCATCGGCGGCCTGCTGGTACTGCGCGTCCAAAGCGGCGAGTTTTTGACAATATGCCTCGCAGTTCGCGCGGTAGTCTTCGGCATTCGCGGGATCCAGCGCGGCGAGCCGTTCGGCGATGGCGCGGCAAGAGCGTTGCGCCAGTCGGAGCGAAAGCCACACGTGTTCGTCCGCCTCGTGTTCGTCTTCGTCGTGGTGATGTTCGTCGTGGTCTTCGTCATCATCGTGGTGATGTTCGTCGTGGTCTTCGTCATGGTCATGGTGATGCTCCTCCATGCCCTCGACATGCTCCTCCTCATGGACGTGGTCGCCGAGTACGGCAAGCAGGTTCACCACCTGGCGACGCGGGTTGGGGACAGCCTCCAGTGCGCTGGGCACCCACTTGTCCGAGGCGCCGCCCACATGGATGAAGAGGTCGCAGTTGCCCACTTTCATCAAATCCTTGGCGGTGGGTTCGTAGTTATGCAAATCCACGCCCGAGTCCAGCAGCAGCACCAGCTCGACTTCGGCGGCATGGCTGCCGAGGATTTGCCGCGTCCAGTCGTATTCCGGGAAAGTGGTGGCGATGATCTTGAGTTTGCCGGATTGTCCGCCGCCGTTTCCCGGCGCGTTGGAGCAACCAGTCGCCAGACAGACAAAGACGGCGACGACCAAAGAGTAAATCCAGAGAGGTTTCATATTCGGCATTTTCATTGTTTTCTACTGCATCCCGTAAAACGGGATAGGGATATGCGGCGCATGGCGATAAGGCACGCCGGGGAACAGCCGGGATGCAGCTCCGCTCAATTGTTCAGGCGGATTTTCAGAAGGACAGGACTGGTGGCGGGCAGCGTCACCCGGGGGGCAAGATGGCGCAGGGGGCGTGGCACTGCGGCGCAGGAGGGGCTGACAGCCTGAGGCACCGTGAAATTCCGTAGTGTCAAGGTGTCCTTTGCCATGTGGATAAGTTGGCAGACGGGGCAGTTCTCGCCCTCGCAGTCGTGGCTGGACTCGTCAAGAAGGACTGCGGTGGCGGTGAACACGCACAAAAGGAGGGCCGTGGCCAGCAGGCCGCCGGCCAGACGATGCCGAATTGTGCGGGAAAGGGTCATGGCAACAATGAAGAAACGGAAACCAGAAGGTTGGACACCGTCCATGGCGAAGAAGTTTCATGCGTGCGCATCGGCCATTTACGGAGACGGATGTGCAAGAGACATAATATAATTATGGATTGGCAACTCGCTTGGGCCGTGGCTCGTCTCTTCGCCGCTCCAGGTCCTCCCCTTCTTTCTCTTCTTTAATCTCCACCGAATCGTCAAAATCTCCAAAAAAGCGCCAGGACATCCGTCAAAGTTGTCTAGAAGGTTTATTTTATGTCGAATTACGACAAATTGTGAAACTCCTTGACAGGAGTAAGGTGTTTTTATGGATCAGTCAAAAATCCGCAATATCGCCATCATCGCCCACGTTGACCATGGCAAGACCACGCTGGTGGACCAGCTTTTCAAGTTCAGCGGGGTGTTCCGGGACAACCAGAAGGTGCTGGAATGCATGATGGACTCCAATGACATTGAGCGGGAACGCGGCATCACCATCACCTCCAAGAACGGCTCTTTTCCTTATAAAGACTATACCATCAACATCATTGACACGCCCGGCCACGCCGACTTCGGCGGGCAGGTGGAGCGGGTGCTGAAGATGGCGGACGGCGCGCTGCTTCTGGTGGATGCGCAGGAGGGGCCGATGCCCCAGACTTTCTTTGTGCTGAAGAAGGCGCTTTCGCTGGCGCTGCCCATCATCGTGGTCATCAACAAGATTGACAAGCCGGCGGCCCGTCCCTACTGGGCGGTGGACCAGGTCTTTGACCTCTTCGTGCGGCTGAACGCGCCGGACGAGCTGCTGGACTTTCCCGTGGTCTATGCCTCCGGGCGTGACGGCTGGGCGGTGGAGAACCTGGAGGACGAACGCAAGGACCTCATGCCGCTGTGCGAGCACATCATCAAGGACATCCCCGCGCCAAAGGGGTCGCCGGATGGCCCGCTGCAGATTCTGATCTCCACGCTGGACTACTCGCCCTATCTCGGCCGCATCGGCATCGGGAAAATCACCTCGGGCAAGATCAACATCAACGAGATGACCTCGGTGGCCATGCGTGACGGCACCCTCAAACCCGCCCGCATCACCAAAATCCAGCGCTTCACCACCAACCAGAAGTATGCGGTGGAGGAGGCCACCTGCGGGGACATCGTCGCAATCGCCGGCATGAATGACGTGACAGTGGGATGCACCTACGTCTCCCCGGAGGATCCCAAGCCGTTGCCGCCCATGCCCATCGACCCGCCGACCATCTCCATGAATTTTCTGCCCAACGCCTCGCCGTTCGCCGGCCAGGAAGGCAAGTATGTGACCTCCAACCACCTTCAGGAACGGCTGTTGCGCGAGACGATGTCCGACGTGGCGCTGCAGGTCAAGCCGCTTGGCGTAGGGCAGGGCTTCGAGGTCTCGGGCCGCGGCGAACTGCACCTCTCCGTGCTCATCGAGCAGATGCGCCGAGAGGGCTACGAGATGGAGTGCACCCGCCCGAAGGTCATCTTCCAGACCGGGCCGAACGGGGAGAAATTGGAGCCCTACGAGGAGCTCACGGTGGATGTGGACCAGAACTACATCGGCCCCGTGATGGAGAAGATCGGTCTGCGCAAAGGCCGCATCCAGTCCATGGACACCGACAACGGCATGGCCCGCATCGTCTATACCATCCCCACCCGCGGTCTGCTCGGCTATCGTTCCGAGTTCCTCACCGACACCAAGGGGCTCGGGGTGATGAACTATATCTTTTCCGGCTATGACGCATACGCCGGCGACATCACCTACCGGCAGCATGGCGCGATGGTCTCCATGGTCGCGTGCGACACTGTGCCCTACGCCCTCTTCAACCTTCAGGAGCGTGGCCGCCTCTTCCTGGGACCCAACGTCAAAATCTACGCCGGGCAGATCATCGGCGAGAATGCCCGCGAGGGCGACATGATGGTGAATCCCGGCAAGGCCAAGAAGCTCACCAACGTCCGCGCCGCCGGAAGCGACGAGAATATCATCCTCACGCCGCCAGTCCAACTTTCGCTGGAGGACTGCATTTCGTTCATCAATGATGATGAATTGATGGAGGTCACTCCGAAGTCCATCCGGCTCCGCAAAATCACTCTGAAGAAGTGGGGATGGGCGGCGCCGAACCTCGAGGAAAAAGAAAAATAGCCGCTGGAATCAAATCACTTGGAGAATTGCAACGGGGAGTGGGAGGGGGAGTGCCTGACGATGACGGATTGACCATAAAAATGGAATTGTCGCGTTTTGTCGTGTTCTGAAAATAATTGACTGAATACGGAAATTCCACGAAAAAACTTTCGGGAAACTTGATATTCCAGGAAAAAATCCTATAATTACACTTGAAACCCTGTAAAACTGGGGTTGAAACAGTACGCAGACAGGATTCTGCCGTGCTTTTTTGTCTTTGCTTTGAAACGTTAAACATAAGGCTTCGCCTTTCAACTAAAACACAAACACAAGAAGGATAGAGATTCCATGAAGAAGCAAACCGTCTTCACCCTAATCGAGCTTCTGGTCGTCATCGCGATCATTGCCATTCTGGCTGGTATGTTGCTGCCCGTGCTGGCTAAGGCCCGTGAGCGTGCCCGTAACATCTCCTGCATCAACAACCTCAAGCAGATTGGTAATGGCGTGCACATGTATGTCGACAACTTCGACGACAATCTGCCGTACGTCAAGACCAGCTACACCTCCGCCTACAAGAATCTGGACACCACCGGTGATAGCTGGTATGGCCTGATCAACCTGTATGTGACCAACGAGAAGACCTTCGAGTGCCCCGCCGACACCGCGAAGACCAATGCCTACACCGCTGGCCAGGGCGACGCGAAGTTCCTGCTCTCCTACGGCGCGAACGGCGTCTCCAATGCCACCGCCGCTGCCAACTACGGCACCTGTGCCAACATCGCCCCGAACATGACCACCGAGAACCCCTCCGCCACCCTGATGCTGGCCGACTGCGGACAGCTGGCCGCCGTTCTGTATCCCTTCTGCAGCACGACCGAAATCGAGGGCGCCGGCTTCCTCGCCTATCGTCACGGTGACAAGTTCAACGTCTATTTCTTCGACGGCCACGCCGAGGGCTTCGCTGCTGAGGAGTATGACTCTGTCCGTCCCGAGAAGGTCAAGCTCGGTCTGACCAGCACTCAGTACTAATCAGTCAAGCGTCTAACGCTTAACTAGATGCAAAATGGGCACCGCTTCTTCCGGAAGTGGTGCCCATTTTGATTTTTCTGGCTTTTTCTGGAATTTTTTACCCGCGCAGAACTACCTGCGCAAGAATGCGCGGGCACGGAACTAGGTCACGGGATCAGGGCAGGGGACATACGGTCTATTCGGCAATAAGCATCGATTTATGCGAACTGATATTGGAATCGCTCGTCCTGGTAGTCAATTGTCGCCTTGCCGCCCTTGGCGAGTTTCCCGAAGAGCAGCTCATCGACCAATTGCTGTTTGACGACCTCCTCGAAGAGGCGTTCCACCGGCCGTCCGCCGAGATGCTCTTCTGCCGCCTGCCGGGCGATTTTCAGAATCGCGTCTGGCGTCAGCCAAATCGTCACCTTCTGCCTGGCCAGCTGCTGATTGGCCAAGGCGAGCGTCTTTTCCACAATCTGCTTCAGCGCCTTCAGATCCAGGTCATTCATCATCATCGTGGTCTGGATGCGGTTGCGGAATTCCGGGGGAAAAGTCTTCCTCATCACGCGCTGGATGATGTCCTGGCGGTTCTGCGCCTGGTCGGCGTCGCTTTTGTTGAAGCCAAGGAGATTGATGGCATCGGAGGAGGCCCGGCTGCCGACGTTTGAGGTCATGATGATGATGGCGTT
>JAFYIW010000107.1 GCA_017538465.1 Victivallales bacterium | reverse complement strand
GGGCACCTCGGGGAAGGTGGTGATGTCCGGATTGCGCCGGATGCTCTCGCGCCAGGGAAGCAATGCCTGATACATGCCATCGCGGTCGCCGAGTTTGCGCAGCGCAGTTCGTCGTCGGTCTCGCCGAGTTGTATGGCGAAGCGCGTCATGGCCTGAAGCGCGAAGAGGTCACCGTGAAAACACCATACGGCGATGCCCGAGTCAAGGAGGTGACCCACCAGGGTCAGACCTATCTCTATCCTGAATGCGAAAGCGTGCGCGCATCGGCACGGCAGACCGGAAAGGACTTCAAGACCGTCTTTGCCGAAATCCAGCGTGAGGCGCTTGGGATATAGATTCAGCTCTTTTTTGTCTGCCGACTCATTCGCGGGGCGAATTCTTAGGGATTGCCCCGTGCCCACCATCCATTTTACTCCAAATGAATTCCGAGCTCCTCGAGGGCCTTTTTCCCTTCCGGAGCATATCGGTAGAAGTAGAGCATATCGCTTTTGTTCAGTTGGATGGCATCGTATGCGGCTTCTGGGACACTCCATATGATGCTTAGAGGCCAGAAAAGCAGGTTGACAACACCGTAAACGGCATGGGTGCCATCACTTCCTTTCCCGAAGGCTAGGTAAAAGTTTCCAAAGCCGGGGAAGAGGTTCAGTGCGCCGGCAAGGATTGCATTGTTTGGAGGGGTGTAATTTCCGGCAGGATGCTGAAGGGAGACGCCTTGGAACTCCAAAGACTTGTATTCGCGTTGTTCAAGGTGACTTAAGCTGGTACAGCCGCACAGCGCCAGGGCGGAAATGGCAACGAGAAAAGCGAGATGTTTTGGCATGATGACTCTTGGCAATTGTAGGAAGATGAGTTAGGTTATGGAAGTCTCCAGAGACCACAGAGGACTCTGGGCGATCGTGAAAATACTTTACCTCTCACGCGACATGACAATCCAGAACCCTTGAAAATGTCCATTGCCGATGGACAGCGTTGCCATGAGCATCTTCTCCACGATATTTCATACAATCAAAAACTGGTTTGCGCCAAATAAAGCGTCAAAAACCGCCGGCGCTCTGGCAGAACAACCCGAAGCGGAGAAGCCGTCTTCCCAGAGTTTACTTGCGAAGGCGGATGACGATGTTGTCAGTTTTTTGCGCAAGCATCCCGACCAGCTTCCGCCAGGTGTTACGCTTCCGCCCGAACCTCGAATTCAGTTTTCCTTTGTCAGGAAAAGCCCCAAAGCTCCTCCGAAAGACGACGGTTCCGATATTCGATTTGACCTGGCGGATGATGAGCCGCCACCGCGCCTGGCTGATGAGGTGCGACGGCGTGCGGGTTCTCCTCCCGCCAATGGCGACGAGGCGAAACGCCATCGTTCTGCCTGCCGCACGCTTGGGATTTCATTTTCGTCCGAACTCATGCGTTATGTGAACGAACGTTTTGCAGGGCAGGCCCCAGCCGTCTATCGGGCTGCGCATCTAAGTCGCCAGGCATATTCAGCTATCATCAGCGACGATGACCATCGTATTTCGCGTGGCACGGCTCTGGCGTTGGTTTGCGCGCTTCATCTTGCCGAAAATGACGCAGAGGCGATGCTCCAAAAAGCAGGATATGCGCTCTCAGACGCCTTGCTCGCCGATGTCATCTATCGTTGTTGTCTGCGATACGGCGTCTGGGACTTGGATGTCGTAAATAAGCTGCTGGAGAAATACCAGTGCAGGACTTTACCGTAGGCCATGCGGAATAGCGGCTTGGGTTCGCCTTTTCCGCTCTTCCCATCGGCGTGAACCAGCTATAGCTTCGCCACGAGGATTTCGTAAACGGGGCCGGCGCTCCAGGCGTGGCAGGCGCTGCGGTTGTGAGCGGGAGTGGGGACCTCGGGGAAGGTGGTGATGTCCGGATTGCGCCGGATGCTCTCGCGCCAGGGAAGCAATGCCTGGTACATACCATCACGGTCGCCGAGTTTGCGCAGCGCCTCCAGCACATAGAACTGGAAGTAAAGCGAGCAGCGCGTGACGTCCGGCGCGTCGGTCAAGAGCATGGCGTGGGCGGCGGAGAGGCGGTCGTCGGTGGCGACTCCGGCGAGGATGGCCAAGGCGTTGGCATGACGGGAATACCACGGCTTGCCGGGGACGTCGGTGTAGCTCTGGCGGGCCTCGTCATAGCAATGGACGTTGATAGCGTCGGAGAGTCGGCGGACGAGGTTGGTGAAGCGCAGTTCGTCGGCGGTCTCGCCGAGTTGTATGGCGAAGCGCGTCATGGCCTGAAGCGCGAGAATAAAGAAGAGGTTGTTGACGGCGGTGGGCAGGCCAGTCTTGCGGGCGGCGTCGCCGGAGGGCCATTCGGGCTGCCAGTCTGTGAAATCCCAGAAGCCGGGGTTCCCGGAGAGGCCGGTGGCGGACTCGATGCGGTTCTCGAAGTAGGTTAGCACGCTCCGCATTGCGGTGTAGCACTCCTTGACGATGGCTTCGTCGTGGAAGTAGCTGTCGTAGTCCTCGACCATGAGAATCCAGATGAGGCTATAGCCGGGAATCACCTGCGGGAGGATGTCGGGGAAACGGCTGCGGGTGAGTCCGCAGGGCATCAGGGAGCGCTGGAAGTCGCGCAAGGCCTTGCGGCCGAGGGCGCCATGGCCAGTGGCCTCATAGGAGATGAGCGCCTGGATGCGGGTGTCCCCGGAGTACTGCAAGCGCTCGAAGTACGGGCAGTCCTCGTAGGTGTCGTGGGCGCAGCATCTTGCGGTGTGGATTCCGACCTGGTAGATGTGCTCCAGCTCGGGATCCTGCGGATTCTGGTAGTCCTTGAATTCTCCAAAGTCGTAGGTCTGAAATTGGAGGGAGAGTTCGGTCAGCGTGAGGGGGGCGTCGAGGTCGCATTCCAGTGCGAGGTGCTGTCCTGCCCGCATCTCGAAGGAGTCAAATGACCAGGGTGTCGGGGTGACCTGGAGAATGTCATGCTGGATACGGATGGGCGTTTGACCAGCCTCGCCAAGTGCTTCGGAGAGAATCACCTTGATGGTTCCAGACGCGCCTTTGCCGGCAAGATGGACCAGCCCCGTGAAGTAGCGGTTGAGTTTCAGGACCGTGAGGGACTTGCCGGCGGGGAGGGTGCCGGCGAGTACGCCGTTGACGTCAAGCCTCAGGGCGGTCTCCGCATTGGAGCAATGACGGATGGCGGCGATGGGCTCGTGGGTGAAACGCTGGTGGGCGACTTGCGGCATTTCAAGCTGCCAGGGGCAGTTGAGGTCGCCCATGCTGGTGCCCCAGATTGCCGAGATGCCCGTGGCCACGGCGTCCGCCCAGTTGGAGTCATCATAAGCCATTGAGCGCCAATTGCCGGGTGACTTTGGGAAGTCCACGCCGTCACGGGGACCGGCGGGGAAGAGTTCGGCGCCGCCGTCCCTCCAGTCGAGAGTGCGCCGCGAGGTGTCCTCCAGGCATTTCCAGCCTTTCGGGGTGGAGAGGTCGAGGTCCTCCGAGCCGCCGCTGAGGTAGAAGCCGCCGCCGATGTGCATCTCGCTCCAGGGGGCGGGGGAGTTCCGCCAGCCCTCCGGCCAGACCAGGACTTCGGCCGCAAGCAAATGCTCTCCAGGAGTGACTTCCAGTTGCAGATGGAGCAGTTGCGTGAATAGCGGGAAGCTCTTGACGGGACCAGTGCCGATGAGATTGCCATCGAGATACAACTTGAAACGACAGTCTCCTGACACATAGAAATTTATTTTATCTAATTTATTAAAAATAAATGACTTGCGAAATAAGTAAAAGCCTTCTTTCCCGGCGTGGTGTCCAGGTAGCCAGGTCCAGTTGGCCTTTCCGGCCTGATGGTAATCGGCAAGCGTGTAGTTCATGGAAAAGGGAGTGTTTTGGGGTTGTACTTCTAGAGCCACTAGAGCCTCTAGAACCGTTAACTAGGCCTATTCGAATTTCACGGGCTTGAGCAATGCGGCGTCCTGCCCGCCGGCGATGCCCTGTCCGAAGGCGAGCCAGTAGGGTGGCTCCTGGTCGGCGGGCGAGTTGTTGTCGAAGAGGACCATTCCAAGTCGCTGACAGGTCTCTGGCGTGAGGCCGAGGAGCTTCCAGGGCAGGGCGACCTCATAGCGCGTATGGCCGTCAATGCGAGTGACTTTTGCAGGGAAATCAACGATTTCCGGCGAGGTGCCGAAGCGCACGCGGAGGACTTCGCCGTCCTTCAGGGCGACGAGGATGTTGTTCTCCAATTCGGCGATGTTGTCGGGCGCGTTGGGGGAACGGACCTCGGCGGGCGGAACCGGACGGCTGGCGAAGGCGAATTGCAGGGAGTCTCCGCGCCAGGCCTGCTCGGGGTCGAAGTGCTGGATGTGCGTTGGGTCGTCCACATCTGCGGCCAGATAGAGGCATTCGTCGTCGTAGGCGAGGTAGCAGTCGGCCGCGAAGGTATGGCCGTCGGGGTTGTAGAGTTCATCGCGGAAATAGGCCTTCTCGCGGTGGAGGGCGGTCTTGGGGTAGATGTCGTCGGGATGCCGCAATGGAATCGGCGTAAGCGCCTTGGTCCATTCGAGCGTGCCGTCGAAACGGGGCTTCTCGGTCAGCCGCGGAATGTGCGTTCTGTCTTGCGCTTCAGGGATTTGTACGCGATAATGTTTTCCCTCTGCGGTCAGCGTGACGGCTTGGCCCTTGGGCAATTGGAGGACTGTGGTCTGCTGGGGGAGCAGGGTGACTTCCTGCGGAGCGCCATCGTCCACTGCGACTTGTCCAGTGGAGGTCGCGCTGCCGCAGTTCAGAATATACAGCAGAACTTCGTCCGGAGTACTGGCGGGTTCGACGGCGAGGCGGAAGCGCGGGGCGACCTCGAGCATCGCGGCCTCCAGGGTGTCGGCCACTTCGTCAGCAGGCCGGTCGCTGACAAGATAAATTGGTGCGTGCGTGAGCGTTATCGCATCGGCTCCCAAAGTCCCCTCGCGTCCGGTCATG
>JAFYIW010000106.1 GCA_017538465.1 Victivallales bacterium | reverse complement strand
GGAGGCCTTGGAGTGAATCGCCTCCATGTCCAGGTCGGAGAGCTGATCGGCGATGTCAAAATTGGTGTTGCCGATGATTTTAACCTTGTCCGTGCCAATCAGTTTGGGGTCGCCAGTGCAGAGGTGATATTCCTTGTGGATGATGCCCTCGCGCGCCTCGGTCAGCACCGCGACCTTGCTGAAGGTAATCTCGCTGTAGCCGCGGTCGAAGCGCGTCATGATGCCCTCGTCATATTTGACATAACCGGTCACGATTGGCATCACCTTGCTGAAATCCATCCCGTCGAAGGCGTTGTGGATGGCCTCGTCGAAGGTGGGGATATGGTCATTCTTCCATCCCGTCAAATCCACAAATTGAGCGTTGATGCCCTGACGCTGCAGAATCAACGCGGAATTGTAGGCGCTCTGTGCCTCGCCCACCGCCGAGAGCATCTCACGGGTGGCGGGCAGATAGGTCTTGTGGTCGAAATGCCCGAAAGAACGCAGATCCATCAGGTCATGCAGACAATCCTCAATCCCATTGAGGCGCGTGTTCACGAAGTCATCGGCCTTCTCCTGGTCCAGACCGATGCTCACGAAGGAGCGGTTGTATTCGAGCATGCGTGCGCGAACCGCCTCCAGAGCCTCTTTCCAAGTGTCATCACTGTGGGCGAAACGCCCATAGACGCCAGGAGCGCCATTCTTCTTGTCCTCCAGCAGCAGATTCGTGATACCGCCGTATGCCGACACAATGAAAATGCGGTTGTAGAGTTCCTTCGACTTGCGCTTGCCGATAATCACATTCTGCATGACCTCGCCAAAGCGGGACATCGAGGTGCCGCCAATCTTCTCAACCGTATGTTGTCTTGACATGACTTTTTGCGAAAAAGAAAAAGAGTAAAAACGGGAATTCTCTCTAATGTAATTCCTGAAACCAAATCTGCGTGAAGTAAGTCACACGTCTCTGGCAAGTCGGTCCAAGTCGCATCCGACCTGGAAGGGCACCAACTTGACGGCCAGGCGATGGACTCCTGCGTGCAGGCGGTATTGGTAGCGGGTGTCCTCGCCGCAAGTGGCGGTGCCCAGTCCGCGCTGCATGACGTCCAGCGAGAGGAAGGTCTCCGGTCGCGCCTCCAGTTCGTTGATGTGCCGTGCCTGGAAGAGGTCCTGCGGGGTGAAATGCAAGGCGGAGGCCTCCACTGGCCGTCCGCAGGCGACCGCCAGCAGCCCGACCTTGCCGTTGTCCACGGCGGCGAAACGCACGCCAGTATGGTTTCCAGTCTCCTGCGGCTGGACGTAGGGGAAGTACTGTTCCGTGACCGTCGAACGCCAGAGGCCGATGCGCCCGCCCGCCTGACGGTCGATGTAGGTCTCCTGCGGCCCGCATCCGAAGTAGGTGAAGTTCTCGAAGCCCTTCGGCAACGTCAGGACGATGCCCAGCCGCGGGAGGTCCTCCAGCGGATCGGGCACCTGGAATTCGACCTCCAGTCCCAGCACGCCATTGGCTTCCATGCGCAATTTGCGACGAACCTGGATGGCATCGCCAGTCTTCGCCATGAAAGTGCTGGCGGCCTGCAGGAGGAAGGCGCCCTCCCCCATATCGCAGGAGAGCTTCTTCGTCGCCGTTTGCTTGAGATTCCAGAGGTCCCATTTCTGATTCCAATGGAAAATGCGACGATTCGGACTCTCGGGGAGAATCTTGATGCCGTCATTGTCAGTAAGCCCGCGGACAAACTGCTCGCGCACTGGTGCGGCAAGCAATTTCTGCCCCTGGTAGAGCCAGGTGTCCGGCAAGGCACTCTCGGCAAAATGTATTAGGCAATCCGCACAAGAGGCCGTATTGTCCGCATAAGACCACGCCTGTGGCGCAAGCAATGCTGACGACGGATGGCTTGTGGTCGCCAACAACGCCGTCAAGGAAAACTGCTGATGACCGACCTCGAAGCCGGGTTCGGCCCACAGCGTCTTCTTGCGCAGTGTCGCACTGAGATTCAAGAAGGCCTCCTGACCTGCCAAAAGGACAATTTTGCTCAAGTCGTATGGCACTGCCACAACCGCTGACTGCTGTGGCGCGATGGCGGAGGTCTCGGCGTAGTCCAGTTTGCCCCTCTGGATGACCTTTCCGTCCACCTCGATGGTCCAGGAGAAATTCAGATTGTCGAGCGTGGTGAAGTAGTTGTAGTTGGTGAGCTTCAGCTTTCCGCCGGCGAGGTTGTCCGCCTCAAAGGTGAAGGGCTGGGCGAGGAACTTGTGCTCTTCGCAGGCGGGATGCGGAGTGCGGTCGGGGAGAATCATCCCGTTGATGCAGAAATCGAAGTCGTTGGGGGTGTCGCCGAAGTCTCCGCCGTAGCCCCAGAACCTGCGGCCTTTGGCGTCCTTCTCGAGGAGCCCCTGGTCAATCCAGTCCCAGATGTAGCCGCCCTGGAAGCGCGGCTGGGTGCGGAAGAGCTTGAAGTAGTCGCAGAGCGCGCCGTTGGAGTTGCCCATCGCGTGGGTGTACTCGCAGAAAATCATCGGTCGCGGGTCGTGGGGCATGATGTCCTTGATCCAATGCTCCAGCGTGTCGAAATGCGGGTACATCGGCGAGACCACGTCCACCAAATCGACATTCTCCACTCGGTCGGCGAAATGCCGGATGTATTCGCAGTAGTGGACTAGACGGCTCTCGTCGTAGTGGTGCGCCCAGCCGGAGAGCGCGGCGAAGTCGGCGTTCCAGCCGGCCTCGTTGCCCAGGCTCCACAGGTGGATGCAGGGATTGTTCTTGTAGATGAGGACCATCCGCTGGAAGCGGTCCATCATCGCGGGAATCCACAGCGGGTCGTCCGTGAGGTGGTCCTGATAGGCGTGACACTCGATGTTGGCCTCGCTGATGACATACAGCCCGCAGCGGTTCGCCAGGGCGACCAGCCGCTCGTCGTTCGGGTAGTGGCAGGTGCGGATGGCGTTGAAGTTGTGGCGCTTCATCAATTTGATGTCCGCCTCGATGTCCTGCGGCGTGACCGTCTTGCCAGTGACCTCGTTGACGTCATGGCGGTTCACGCCGAAGAACTTGACGGGCTGGCCGTTGATCTTGAGCATGCCGTCCTCCAGTTTCACGGAACGGAAGCCGATGTCGTCGCCCACGGCGTCGAGCGCCCTGCCCTTTTCGTCCAGCAGCACGGCGGTGATGCGGTAGAGATACGGGGTCTCCGCGCTCCAGGGCTGGATGTTGGGCAGTTGGAATTCCGCCTCGGCGAAGGGCTGGAAGCGCTCCGCTTCCGGGTACGCATACTGTGTCCAGTTGTTGTAGAACGGCATCACCTGCGGCTTCTTCCAGAGGGCCTTCCTGCCGTCGTAGAGTCGCACGGCGAAGGAGTAGCCCGCCGGAATGAAGTGGTTGCCCGAGAAATTGGCCTCCAGACGCAGTTTGAGGACTCCCGTGGTGCCGTCATCAGCCAGGCTGGTCTTGGCGAACATGTCGTAGATGTGCGCCGTGGGACGATAGGCGAGATAGACGTCGCGGTAGATGCCGGCCATCCACCAGTGGTCCTGGTCCTCCAGGAACGAGCCGTCCGAATAGCGAATCACCAGCACCGCCAGCTCGTTGTCGCCTGCGTGGACAAATGGCGTGACGTCGAACTCCGACGAGGTGCGGGAGTCCTTCATCATCCCCACGCATTCGCCGTTCACATAGACGAAAGCGCAACTCTCCACCCCGCCGAAGTGCAGTACGACCGTCTCGAAGCCCTTGCGCACCTTGAAGATGCGGCGGTAGAGTCCCGTGGGATTTGCCTTCTGCGGCACGTATGGCGGCGTGTCCGTGAAGGGCATCACCACGTTGGTGTAGTGCGGGTGGTCGTAGCCCTGACGGGTCCAGTTGCCCGGAACCACAATCGGCTTCGCTTTCTTGTCCGCCGACAACGGTTTCGCCAACACGCCCAAATCCACCTCCTCCGGACGCTCGTAGTAGCGGAATTGCCACTTGCCGTTCAGACTCTGGATGGAGGGACATTCAAAGGGCTCGTACGAGCCAGTCCGCGCGGCCGCCTCGTCTTTCCACGAGAAGAGCGGCGAGCGGGAACGCAGGGCGTGGACTTGGGGAACGCGCGGGTCTTCCCACAGGCGCGTGGTGAGGTCGAAGAGGTTCATTCGAAAAACAGGATTTAAGAATTGATATGCAAATGGAACTCACCTTAACATAACGCTACTCATCGGGATTGAGGCGATGCCAGCGCGAGAAGGAGAGAGATAGGTTCCGAAGTTGTCGGGTTCCTGCCCCTTGTCGTGCAGGTCGCCGAAATTGGCCAGAAGAATCGTGCCGGGAGTGAGGCGGTAGATTTTGCCATTGAGACCATAGTCCTCC
>JAFYIW010000105.1 GCA_017538465.1 Victivallales bacterium | reverse complement strand
GAACATTCTTGGATGAAATCAGCCATGACATCCCCCACCAGAATTGGGGCGAAAAGGAATGGGATCGTGATTTCGCGTGCATGAAAGCCTCGGGGATTGACACGGTCATCCTGATCCGCTGCGGGCACAAGCGCTTCATCACCTATCCCTCGAAGATCCTGATGCGGCAGGAGAAGTGCTTCGAGCCGTCGATGGACTTGGTGGATTTGTTCCTGCGGCTCGCCGACCGCTACGGGATGGCCTTCTATTTCGGGCTGTATGACTCCGGGAACTACTGGCATAACCAGCAGTTCGAGAAGGAACTCGACCTTTCGAAGGCGGTGGCGGAGGAAGTCTGGGCCACCTACGGGAACCATCCCAGCTTCAAAGGATGGTATCTGAACTGCGAGATTTCCCGTGCATCCGTGGGCATGGCGCATCTTTACCGCAGCCTCGGAAATTTCGTCAAGTCCCTCTCCGGAAATCTCCCGACGCTGATTTCCCCGTATATCGCCGGAATCAAGGCCAATCCGGACAACGCCACCACCGTCGCCGAACACGAACGGGACTGGAATGCCATCCTTTCGGAGATCCAGGGCGCGGTGGACATCGTCGCCTTCCAAGATGGGCACTGCCTCTATGACGAACTGCCGGATTATCTGGAAATCAACCTGAGGCTCGCTCGCAAATATGGCATGAAGAGCTGGACCAACTGCGAGAGTTTCGACCGCGACATGCCAATCCGTTTCCTGCCCATCAAGTGGGACAAGATGCGTCTGAAGCTGGAGGCGGCAGGCCAGTGCGGGGTGGACAAGGCAATCACCTTCGAGTTTTCGCATTTCATGAGTCCCAATTCAATGTACACTTCCGCTCACGGCCTCTACGACCGTTACATGGAATACCGGGAGGCGCTTCTGCGTCGTTCCACCTGTTAGTCGCATCGCGCTTTACAATTCATTTCACGAGATAAGGATTAAAGATGTTTGAAATCGGTCCAGAGGAAATCCAGGCGGTCACCGAGGTGCTCAAGAGCGGTCGGCTGACGCGCTTTCAGGCGGGTACGGAGGGCTATCTGGCGAAGGCGGAACGCGCCTTGGCGGAGAAGATGGGCGTGAAATACGCCCTGATGGTGAATTCCGGGACGAGCGCCCTGATGTGCGCGATGGTCGCCCTGGGCATTGGCCCCGGCGACGAGGTGCTGCTCTCCGCCTACACGTGGATTTCCACGCCGCTGGCGCCGATGCTGCTCCAGGCGGTGCCGAAACTGGTGGAGATTGACGAGACGCTCACCATGGATCCGGATGACCTGGAGCGCAAGATCTCCCCGCGCACGAAGGCGATTGTGGTCATCCACATGGCGAATCTGCCCTGCAACATGGAGCGCATCATGGCGATTGCGAACCGCCATGGCATTCCGGTGGTGGAGGATGCCTGTCAGGCGGTCGGCGGACTCTACCAGGGACGGCGGCTGGGCACCTTCGGGGCCATCGGATGCTTCAGCTTCAACAACTACAAGAACATCACCTGCGGCGAGGGCGGGGCGATTGTCACCGACGACGCGGAACTCTTCGACCGCGCGCGCCTCTGGCATGATGCAGGGACCTTTGTACAGTCCTACGATGCCCCGGTTCAGATTCCAATGTTCGCCGGACAGGACTACCGCGCCAGCGAAATCCAGGGGGCGATGATTTTTGAGCAGCTGAAGAAATTGGACGGATGGATGGCCGAACTGCGCTTGCGCGTGAAGCGGATGCGCGAGGTCATTCAGGAGGTCGGCAAATACCGCCTTGCGCCACACAATGACCCGGAGTCCGCGGCGACGGTCGTGCTGCAGTTTGGCACGCCGGAGGAGTTTGACTCACGCGTCGGCGTGCTGGGATGGGGGAGCATCTTCCAGAATGCCGGAAGGCATATCTTCATCAACTGGCCGCCGTTGGTGGAGAAGCGCGCCTATCGCGATGACGTGAATCCGTATCTCACCCCGGCTGGCGCGGATGCCCATTACGACGCGACCGCCGCCCCGCGTACGCTGGATCTCCTGAAGCGCTCGGCCTATCTCACTCCCGCCTGGAATACGCCGCTTGACCAGGTGGAGGCCGACACCCGAAAACTGTGAGCGGGGCAACCACGAAAACGAAATGGGTTTTGATGACATCTATGCCATTTTTCAGCTGGCTGTCTGGGCAAGCATGCTGACGATGCTCGGCTTGGCGTTCCGTCCCTTGCCGCCGTCTGCCAAAACGCAACGACGGCAACTGGCGGATGCGTGCCTGGGACTGCTGCTCGTGGTCGGCTTGTTTGAGGGGCTGCTTTTAACCACCGCCGCGCCGCATCTTTTCACGGTGTCGCTCATTTGCCTCGGTCTAATACTCTGGGCATGCTCGTTCTACCGGGGCAGATTTCGGCTGTCGGCGTTTGGCAGTGTTGTGTCCAGCGTGGCCATTCTGCTGGCGTTGCTGCTCTATCCACCGCAACAGGCCGGCTATGGCCCTTCGGGCAGGATCAATTTCCCCAGAACTATGGCTCGAAGCGCATTTCATACATACGAGGAAAATGCGAAAGTCCTCCAGCCGGACACGACAGTCTATCCAGGGGGCGTGCTGGACGACGCCCATCCGTTCTGTCAAGCCCATCCGGAGTTGATTGGGAAGTTCAAGCAGGCGGAAAAGCTACTGCCGTGCTGGCATACCTGCTTTACTGGAGTCTGCCGTCGCGAAAAACTGCCACCGCCGATTTTCCACGAGGGGACTTTTGAGGACAATCTGCCACAGTTGCGGGAATACTACGGCTTGTCGTCGGACGAATGACGACTTGCGTCAATTAAATATATTATAAATATATTGTATAACATATAGTTATATTAAAATTCACTGCGGTCGATGACATTCTGCTGGAGGTCAGGAGTAAGGTTGCCGAAGTATTCGCTGTAGCCCCCGACGCGCACGATGAGGTCGCGGTGGCGTTCGGGGTGCTGCTGCGCGTCCAGGAGCGCCTGGCGGTCCAGGACATTGATGGAGAGTTGCTGTCCGCCGTTGTCGAAGTAGGTCTTGGCCAAGGCGATGAAGGCGTTCATGCCGTCCTCGGTGCAGAAGAGCGACTTGGCGAATTTGAGCTGGGTGATGAAGCCGCTTCCCGCCTCGGTCTGCCGATAGCGCATCTGCGACTTGAGGGCGGCGGTGGGGCCGTGGGTGTCATTGCCTGGCGTGGCGCCGATGGCGTCCGCGAATTGCGGCTCGCCCTTGCGCTTGCCGTTGGGGAGGGCGGCGGTGGCCACGCCATTTTCTGCGGCGCGGGAGAAGGGACTGCATCCTCCTGTGTAGATGCCTCCGCGGAAGGTGCGGTGCTTTTTGAGTTCCCGCATGAAGTGGTCCACGACTTCGGCGCAGAGTTCGTCCACTTCCGGGAGGTCATTGCCGAATTTCTCACAGTTTTTGAAGTCGTGCCAGAGTTGGTCGTGGCCGATAAAGTCGTCCTCTAACGCCGTAACCAGTTCGTCCATCGTGTATTTACGCTGGTCGAAGACGAGCGTCTTGATGGCCCAGAGGGAGTCCGCGGTGTCGGCGATGCCTTCGGCGAGAATCTGACCATGGCCGTAGCGCGGACCGCCGCTCTTGTAGTCGCGAGCGGTTTCGAGGCAATCCTGAATCAGGCAGGAGCGCAGGGGATTCGGGGCGACTTGCGCGTAGATTTCCTGGCAGCGGTTGGCGAGGTCGCAGGTGAAGCCGATGATGTGGTCGAGCATCCGGTCGTAGAGCGACAGGAACTCCGCGAAGGAGGTCGCCTGACGCGCGGAACCGAACGATGGCGCGATGGCCTCTGGGGGTGAAACCGCGTAGTCGAAGCCGTCGTGCAGAGTGAGTTCCAGGACTTTGGCGAGGTTGACCTCGCCGTCCTCCAGCCCCATGTGGGATTTGCCGAAGATGTCGATCTGGTTGCAGCCATTCATGCAGTATTCGTGGCTGTCGGCGGGCGGGATGCCGAGTTTTTCGAGGGCAGGGCAGACCACCTCGTCATTGTAGAGTGCGGGCAGGCCGTTGCCGGTGGCAAGGCATTCGGCGGACATGCGCCAGAGGCGCTCGGGGGTATTGCGGTGGACACGCACGGTCAGGTTCGGCGTCTGATAGCGCAGTTCCTTGACGCGTCGGAGAATCAGATAGGAGAGGTCGTTCGTCTCGTCCTGCCATTCTGCGTTGGAGCCGGAGAGACAGAGATTCCAGGCGCGTACTTGGTGCATCGCCTCCAGCAGTCGCGTGACCATCTCCTCGCTCTCCTCCAACGGGCTGAGGCGGTAGTATTCATACATGAACTGGTCGAGGCGACCAGGCGAGTCGATGGCGTCGAAGGTGAAGAGGAGCCAGAAGAATATCGCAGCGGAGTGCATGTCGAAGGCCCCCTCGCGCGGGATGCGGCGGAAGTCGTCGCGGATGCGTGACCACTCCTTTTGCTGTGGTCCGTCAATCCGCGACTTCTGTTCCGCCTCGGCGAGAATGCGGTCTCCGAGGACATCCAGGGCATCGAGCGTGAGCCGGCTGGCGAGATAGAAGTCGTCGTGCCCGGGATTCTTCGCTCGGCATTCCTCAAGGTATTTCCGCAGGCCATTCGTGCCCAGACGGAGGAGCCGCCCGTAGTCGGGGTTTCCGTGACCGATCCAGGTCCCGCCCCAGCAGGCGTGGGAGCGCACGAGCCGCCATTCCGCAGAGGAAATCGACTCGTGGATGTGCTTCCAGGTCGATGCCTCGATGACGGTCTGGCGGATTTCCTCCAACTCCGTACGGTGCTCTGGATGCTCGTCCTTCAGGCGGGCATAGAGTTTTTCGTCGTAGGCGATTCCGCTCCCCGAGGTGAAGAACGATGCGCCATTGGAGGCCACGGGGCCGACGGTCGGAAGCATGCAGCACTCCGGCCAAGTGATGGGGCGGTATTTCGCCGATGCCAGCAAGGCATAGCCCAGCCGCACGGCGACCGAGGCCTCCGCGTGTTCCGTGAAGGCACGGCCGAAGGGGTCAAGATCAAAATGGAAATGAAGCGCCATTCGCGCGAAGATGTTCGTTGTTTTTTACCGGAAGGTGACTCGCCTTTGCGATTTTCCCTTGGACAAGATGCACTCAATGGGGAAAAGCCTGGCTGCAACCATAGGGGTTGGCGGCCGGGATGGCGTTGTAGGCCTGTGCAGGGGTTAGCGGCGCCTGGGAGCCGACAAGATACGCCGAGGCGTAGATTCCGCCCATTTTGGCGCGGTTGAAGATGCGCACGGCAAGGAAGTTCTCCGCATATCCATAGTTCAAGGCGTTGGTGACTTCCGTGACGACGGGGTGGAACCAAAGGTCGTCCGGCATGAGTCCCGTGCTGGCGACGGTGTGTTCAGCGACAAGCTGCCCATTCAGGTACACCCAGGCATCCTCGTCGCAGCCGGGAATCACCAGATACCAGTGCGCGTAGGTTTCGGTGACGGGAAGACGGAAGTGCTGTCGCAGCACGCCGGTTCCGGTGGATTTCTCCTGGCCCTGCTTTTCCCAGCCATAGCCGCAGTTGTCCAGATAGGGAAGCCAATTGGAGTCATCCACCTCTTCGCTGAGCGCGGCCAGCGCCAGTCCTTCATCTTCTGGGGGAGGCGCGAAGCCTTCGGGATGCTCGTCCTCTGCCAAGCCATTTTCGAGCAGCGAGACCATCTGGAACTTCCATCGCGCGTCCAGGCGGACCACCTTGCAGTCGCCGGAGTCGAAGACAAGCATTTCGGGGGAGCGCGACAGGGGCCGCTGATAAGTGAAGTCTTCGATGCGATTCTGGCTCTTTTCCCCCAAGGTGGTCAAGCCTGCTTTTGCCGTGGTGGCGGTGAAGCGTCTGACCATCTCTTCGTAGTCGCCAGGATCCTCGCCTTTGATGAGCGCCAGATTCATCTTGGTGTACAAGATGGGCAGGTAGTCGCGCTCGATGCGCCAGGTGAGTTCGTCATCTCCTTTGGCAAGTTCAAAGGCCTGCGCGTATTCGGCATCCGCTCCTGCCACAAATGCCGGCGTGAAGTATGGCGAGGTGAAGTCGAACCGGATGCCATTGGCAGGCGTGGCCAGTTCGTCACGATACTGTTCCGCAATGGCCTCGAGGCGCTGGTTGTAGCGCCAGATGGGTTCGGCGGCTTTTTCGAAGTAGCCAGTAATGAAATCGTAGGCGAGTTCCCGCCAGTCGAGAGCGGGGTTCCACATCAGGTGCGCGATGACCCAAGCGCGCAGCAGGTCGCGCTCGGACCCGAGGGCGTCGGAAGCGAAGGCGCATTCGGTCATGATGCCCAAGGCACGGTGTTCGCACCAGAAGCGGATGTTGTCAGCGGTGAAGCCCAGGCTGGGGTAGGGCATCAGGAAATGGTCGTAGTTCATATTGTAGTCCCAGATGTAGAGGGGCGCCATGGCGGACCATCCTTCCGTCTGCCGAACCACTTCGTCCATTTCTCGTGCAGGAGTCAGGGGATGGTTCCAGGTGTAGTCGTTGCAGTATTCGACGATGATGCTGGGAGCCAGTTTCAACGTCTTGGGCGGTTCACGGGTCTCCAGGTAGGCGAAGGAAATCAATTTAAGGTCGGGATATTCCGGCAGGAGGATTGCTGCCACGCGGTTCATCAGCAGGAAGAGTGTTGCGGCGGGTGTGCCCTCGCGGTCATTGATGGCGGAGCATTCGGGGCAGAGGCAGGGGTTCCCGCCGTCCCGGCGCGAGATATGGACGCAACGATAGTAGCTGTCGGGGTGTGCCTGCAGTTCCTTACGGATGTTGTCAGCCACGATTTTGGCGACTTCCGGGTTGGAGTCGCAAAGCTGGCGGTTGCGACGACGTTCGCCCTTTTCGTCCATCGCGAAGTATTCCGGATGGGAGTCAAAATACTCGTCCTCTGGTAGAAACCACGGGAGGGTGTGCGCGAAACCAAGCCAGTGTGCCTGGATTCCGGCTTCGGCCGGGAGGTTGATATGCGGATAGTTGACCCGGTTGTGCAGGCACCACTCGACGAAGAAGGAGGGGCCGCAGAAGGGGTTGCGGAAAACAAGCCGCGGGGTATAGCGTCGGCTGACCGGCGAGAAGGTGAGTTCGGCGGGCAGGCGTTCGGCGTTCTCCCACCAGTATCGGTAGCCCAGGTCCTCTTCCAGGAAGGCGTAGATGGCGTTGTTCAGGCCGAATTCAGGGCCGCCCTGGAGGTTCACCGAGCCATCTTTCTCCACAAAGATGTCGATGCCGTCGATGTCCCATGACTCCAGACCGGAATGTGGGGAACGGCTGGTGGCTCCGACGCGCAGTTCCGGACCGGTCTGCGGGGCGGAATCTGTCATCACGGCAAATGGCCTGCCACAGCAGCGTTCCAGAATTTCCGCCAGTGTCTTCGCGGCGTGTTGTTCCTGGACGGTGGCCTGGGTCGGAATGACGATGGAATAGCGTGGGGCACCATTCTTGTCCAAAAGCGAAATGGTCGGCTGGCCGATGGCCGCTTCGGGGCGAAGGGAATTGCGCCATTCCAGAGATGACGCCGGAAGGATTGTCAGCAGCAGACCAAGAGAAATAAGGGATAGTGTCTTGTTCATCGTGTGAAGGGGGGCTGATTCCTGGCAAAAACGAAAAAACGCATAGTTTCCCAAGTGGCGCTTGCGATTCGCGGCCTTTGAGAACGACTCTCTTGGGGAACGTAGTGCTAGCATAATGTAATTCGTTCATGAGGGCTTGTTTGTTGATCCATTGGGCAGGGTGACTCGTGAATGGGAAGATTCTTTGGTGAATTGTCCTACGGTCTTATTAAAAGGTATTAAAGTATGGTTTGTTTTTCCATTTTGCGCCATGGCACATGCGCCTTCCCTCCAATTGCG
>JAFYIW010000104.1 GCA_017538465.1 Victivallales bacterium | reverse complement strand
TTGCTTTGATTCTTTCTATTCAACTTATACGTTTCTGGATATGCGGCCTGATCACAGACATACGAAATCAATTCAGGCGTCATCTTGAGGTCGTATTCCATGAGAACCGCCAAAGCTCCAAGACTGTCGTATTTGCGCGCCGTGGCTTCGGGAGTCAAATCTGAATAGTATGGTCCACTGCCGCCTTCATTTGGCGATGCGCCATCCTCCAGCATCTTGCGCAGCTTGTCAATCTTGTTGAATCGAACACAGTAGTTCACATTGGGATGCACAGCGCTGGTGAGATTAACGTAAACATCATACGGCAGCCAGAAGACATCACCGACAAACTCTATGGGAACACGCGCGAACCAACACGCTATTCCAATTGGATTAAGTATTGGAATCCAAGGATTTACATACAAATGCGCATCCCGTATGTGCTCCCGCAGACCAAAGAAATATCTTTCACTTGGAGGCGTGTCGCTCTTGATTGCCGACAATCTGACACATCCAGATAGTAAAAGAGATAAGACTAAGCAACCACAAATACATCTACAGTATTTCCACATGATTTGCTCCTCTTATTTTTCAACACGTTTGAATTCAATGTAGTCCATATTGATGCCACTGGAAAGGGCGTCAAGCGTCAGAATGTGGCGGCCTTTGGGCAGAAAGACTTCTTTTCTTTCAAGGAAAGAATCCACGCCAACGCCTTCGTCATCGTGCTGATTGACGTTGACGAATGCATTCCCCAAAAAATCGTGGACTCTGGTTAGATTTCCATCAAGCCGCAACCTGATTCCCCTTCGGTTCTTAATCGGCGTGCCATAGTGCAGGACGGCGGTATATTCCCCTTCCTCTGCAATGTCAACAGTGTAGTTGACCCATTCACCCACTACAAGGTTGCCGAGGACATCGCCTAAGATGTCAACGTCTCCGTCCAGCCTTGTTTTCGAGCGACCTTTGAATGAATTGCCTGGCGACGAGTCATAGTAGGCGACGTTCGGCCCACCCTCGTCGTATTTGGCCAGTTCCACGCGGCCTGGAATCTTCTGTGCCACACCTTTGTATGGTCTGCTCTTGACCGATGGGATAATATGGAACTCCTTAACTTCAGAATGGGAGACGACACCAGCCTCATCCTGCACAAACAGGCATAGCGCATGCTGCAAAGGCCCGAATTCAGGAGCTTTTTCCTCGCGTCCCTTGCGGACATATTCAGTGGCGTCGAAATACTCCTTCGAGATAAGCACCTCGAAATTGTAGGGCGGTTCGCTCTTGTAGTCAAGTAGGAAGCCGCTGTCAAAAAGATAGACGTTCTTTATCGGAGTCTTTGTCTTTTCTGCGGGACGCGCATCGGCGGTGAATCTCAGTACATTGCCTTCCCGCGGTTCAAAGTATAATGGATAGTTTATAAAACGCACAAACGGAGCCTTTCCATAATAACTCATGTCGTCTTCAGGATACTCGTAGATTCTCACAAAATCGCAGAAGAAACTATCGGGGAAGTTGCCGTCCTTCGGGTCGCCACCAGACTTTCCGTAGAGTCCGCTTAGAATCGCTCGCATGGGAGTGAATCCAACGGAGTGGTTGAACGCGTCGAAAGTGACAGAGGAGTATGGGCTGTGCTTTGCAGAGCTCTTTATCAGCTTGCCATCGAGATAATAGCTGATCTCGAACGGCGTCCACTTGCAGCCAATGGTGTAGAATTGGCCCAAATCGCCTGGAAGCGTGGAGTTGTAGTTCCAACTTCTGGGGCAATTGCCAGCGGAGACGTGGAGGGTGTGGTCAAGCATACGGCGCGGCTCGCCGCCAGGCTTCTCAAAACGCAGGAGAGAGTCTTCGTATATGTCGATTTCGAAACTGTCAATGAACGGATTCGAACAGTCGTAGTCACAGAGCCTGAAAGCAGACCACCATCCGTGTTCTTTACAGAATTTCACTCTTGCCTCAAAGTATCCATATCCGAATTTTGTCGTGGTGTGTATGCTGGAGGAAGTGACTTTCGAGTGGTCTGGTGTCCAGTCGCAGGATATTTCGCAAAGCCCATCATGGACTTTCAGCCGTTCGGGCACGCTGCCGTGGGCGTGTTCCCATTTGTCCATATTTAGGGAAACTCCGTTGAAATCCTCCTCGAAAACCTTTCTCCACCCTGCCTTTACAGGGTCGAATTCCGCCTCTGGTTTGACAATGAATGGCACTTTACTGATTATTGTATTTTCTTGCGCGCACCCGATGATGAGATTATCTACGACAACCTCCGCGTTCGCGCTTCCAGCCTTTTTGTTCTCGACCGCGTCTTTGAACTCAAACGACGCTCTCATCGACTTGCAGCTCGCGAAGAACGGCGCATCGCCAAGAAAACACTCTGAACTGCTCTGCAAAATGCTGTTCACTTGAATCGCATATCTCCCTTGGGTGTTCCCGCCGACAATGAAGTCGGCAGGAAGCATACTATATTGTAAAACATGAGTTCCTACGATGCGACCGCCGTCCTTCACCACAAGCGTGAGAGCGTCGATGGTCGCCTTATGCTCTACCGATACCGTGAAGTGCTGTCCATCGTCTCCATTCCAAACGAA
>JAFYIW010000103.1 GCA_017538465.1 Victivallales bacterium | reverse complement strand
CGCTTGCCGCTTCGCGGCTGCAATGCCTTGATTGGAGAGCTCTGGATCCTTAGCGTACCGATACCCCCTCCGGGTGCGCTTGCCGCTTCGCGGCTGCAATGCCTTGTTTGGGCACCCTCATGGGGAACAAAGCCTTGGGGAATTCTATCGTTAACTTGCCTTTGTCGGCGGCGTATCGTTGGAGGAGGACCGCTCCTTGTCCTGCGGAGGCGGGGCGGTTCCCGTTGACGTGCGCCGCCTTCGGCATTCGTGACACGACTGGTGCGACCGCCATGCGCTCATGGCAAGTTAACGATAGAATTCCCATAAAAAAGTATCCATCCTGTTGAAATTTTTCGCACGCGCGTACGCACAGGCGCATGCGTTTTGCGCTTGACACGCTACATTATGAGTGTTTTTTCCTATTGTTTCCCCACCTTCCATGGAGCCCACATGAGCGAACGCCCTTCCTACTTCCTGAGAACATTGACCATCCTGACGCTGGCTATCGCATTGTCCGTGCCGACATTTGCCGGTGACATCGTCTCCAACATCCAAGTCATCTCCCTGAATGGCCAATCCACCCAGACCGCTCTGGAGCAGGTGGTGTTCTCCACCATCAGCACCAAAGTCGGGCAGGAGCTGAGCCTCCCGCAACTCTCCAAGGATGTCGCCGCGCTGGTCAAGACCGCCGGCATCGAGAACGCCATGACCCGTGTGGATTCCTTGCCGGACGGCACCCGCCAGGTGCTCTTCCTGGTCTCCTTGCGTCCACGCCTCCAGGAAATCGCCTTCCGCGGGCGCAATTCCATCTCCGAGCGGAAACTCCGCGCGCTAGTCAAATCCAAGGTCGGTGAAGTTCTGGACGAACGCCAGATTGCGGCGGACCGCAAGGCCATCATCAACAAGTACGAGGACTCCGGCTACCGTGGCACTGCGGTCACCCACGAGATCGAGATGCTGGAGAACACCGACGGCGCGCGCCTGACCTTCGTCATCATCGAGCAGCCACGCTACAAGCTCAAGGGCGTCGCCTTCGAAGGCAACACCATTTTCACCGATGCTGAACTTCAGGACGCCATCCTCACCAAACGCGCCTGGTGGCGTTATATCTTCCGCATGGGAAACTGGTACAACGCCCAGCTGCAGTCCATGGACATCAGCCGCATCGTGGCGCTCTATGGCACCAAAGGCTATCTGGACGCCCAGGTCACCTCGGTGGAAACGCGCCACGAGGAGAATAATCCCCTCTGGGTCACTCCCGTTTACCACATCGAGGAAGGCGTCTGCTACAGCCTCCGCAATGTCACCATCAGCGGCAACGAAAATTTCTCCTCGGAGGATTTGCTTCGCCGCCGCCAGCTGAAATCCGGGCAAGTCTTTGACACTTCTTTGGCCGAGCGTGATCTGGACGCCATGAAGGCCCCCTATCAGAATCACGGCTATCTCGACCTCGTCTTCAACGCCAAACTCACGAAGGACGCCGCCAATGGCGTCGTGGATGTCGACTATCAGGTCTCCGAGGGCAGCGTCAGCCGAATCAGCCAAATCATCATTTCCGGCAACACCTACACGGCCGACCGCGTCATCCGCCGCGAGATGGCCATCTTCGAGGACGACCTGGCCGACGCGCGCAAAATCCAGCTCTCCAAGAACCGCCTGGAGAACCTGGGATACTTCTCGCAAGTCGACATCCTCCCCAAGACCACTGAGAATCCTGATCGGCGTGACCTGGCGGTTCAAGTCACGGAAAAGCCCACGGGGAGCATTTCGCTGGGCGCGGCCTTCTCGACGGAAGACTCCGTCATGGGGACCCTGGAGCTCACGGAGGCCAACTTCAGCCTCCAGAAACTCCTGCGAATGGAGAAGCCCAAAGGCGACGGCCAGCGCATGCGGGCCTACATCGCCCTTGGCGCCGACACCTCCGCCGTCAACCTCTCGCTGACCGAGCCATCGCTTTTTGACAGTCCCTTTTCCCTGACCAACGAGGTGTTCCTAAACACCCGCTTCGAGGATGACTACGACGAGCGGCATGTCGGCTATGGCCTCACCCTCTCCCTGCCGGTCGCCTTCAACGTGCCCTTCCTGCCCAGCCACACCGAATACTGGAAGCTGGCCCTCGGCCTGCGCATCGAGCACATCCGCATCTCCAATCTGGACGATGAGGAGAAGTTCGACCCGAAGGATGAATCCACTTGGCCGGACGAATGGGACTACCCAGAGGGCCGCGTCTATGCCCTGCAAGAGGACGAGGGCGGCAAATTCGCCAACCGCATCATCCTCTCGATGAACCGTGACACGCGCAACCACACCGTCTTCCCGACCCGCGGCTCCCGCGTTGACCTTGATGTCGAATACGTGACCCGTGCCTTGGGCAGCTATGCCGACTACATCAAACTCCATGCCGGGGCCCAACTCTACCTGCCAGTTTACGAGGACATCTTCCTGCGGCTCTCCGCCGACGCGGACACCGTGGAACACATCAGTGGAGATCCCGTCCGGGTCTTCGACCGGTATTTCGCCGGCGGCTTTGGCACCATCCGCGGCTTCAAGCGTCATTATGTCAGCCCCGTCAACGGCAACGAGAACTCCATCGGCGGCTCGACGCTGCTCGTGGGCACCGCCGAATTCATCAAGCCCATCAAGAACTTCATGTTCTTCAAGGTCTTCTGCGATGTCGGAAATGTCTGGTGGGATTCCTTTGACGCCGACCTGGGCGACCTGAATGCCTCCATCGGCGTCGGCATTCAATTCAAGGCGTTGCCGCTCCGCCTGGACTATGGTTACCCCATCGTCACCCAGAACAAGCATCTGGATGACGCCAGTGGGCGTTTCCACTTCTCCATCACCACCTCGTTCTAGTTGAGGACGCTGGACGTCCGACGACGGACGCCAGACGACAGACATCCGACGTCGGACCTCTAACCTCTAACCTCTTCAGAATGCGCATCATCAACCGTCACATCACCAAGAGCCTGTTGGCCACCCTAGGGCTGGCCATGGGCATTTTGGTGTTTGTGATGCTCTCGGCGCATTTCTTCCGCGCCTTCAGCTTTCTGGCGGCAGGGGGCAGTCCCCTCGTCTTCGCCAAACTGCTGGCATTGCTGCTGCCGGAAATCCTCCGCTATGTCCTGCCACTTTCCCTGCT
>JAFYIW010000102.1 GCA_017538465.1 Victivallales bacterium | reverse complement strand
AGAGGTGAGAGGTGAGAGGTCGGCGGGGAGGGACGTGCCCCTGCACGCCCTTCCGGTCGAGAGGGGGGAGGCGAGGTCAATGCCTCGTTGATTTGCGCGATGAGCCGGCGCGATGCGGCGGAGTCGGAATAGGGGATGTCGAGCTCCAGCACGATGAGCGCATGGCGGCCATCCTGCGAACAAAGGAATGGCTTGGCGTCGTCGAATTTCAATCCGGTGGCTTGCCGCAGTGCCTGAAGGCGAAGCAAGACTTGATTCCGCAGACCAAAGGGGTCGTTGCGCAGAAGCACGCCCACGCCGGGCGTGGGCACCATCAGTTGTTTCAGGGCACCGCGGACGACTTCGTCGGCGAGTCCGGGAGTGACTTCGGGCGGCGGCAGAAGCTGCGGAATTGCGGGGAGGAGCGCCTCCAGGCTGTCGGCGAGGTCCTCCGAAAGGATACGGAAGCGCGCCTCGCGCACGCCGGGGAGAACGGCCAGGCGCTTGACAACGTGGTCTAGCCGCTCCAGCCTCAAGCAATCATCCGCTTCCCCAGGGTGTCGGCTGAAATCACAGTCGATCAGCAGACGGTTGGAGAGTCCGCTCTCCTCAAGGAGCGCCATCGCGTTCGCGGACTCCGAGCCTTCGGGAAAGACGCCGTCGATGCGGGTGCCGTAGTGTCCACGGAGCATCGCCAGACCACCACAGGCCACCGCCAATATGGCGACGAGCCATGCGAGGCGCTTGTGCCGGAGAAAAAAATGGAGTGCGGCAAGGAGCATGGGAATAAGTTAATCGCTTGGGAGAAATCTACAGTGAAATCCAGCAGGTAATTCGCGAAATCAAAGTCATCCATGCAGAAATACATTACATTAAGCAGAGCTTTTTCCCTTGTTCCGTTTTTCATCTCCTTTGACTTCGTCATCAAACTCCCATGACAAAACTCCCCGCCAATTATCCGGAACCAGTGTGGACAGGCAAATGGATTTGCGCGCCCTTCGCGGCGGCGGACGGCCTGGACCGCACCGAGCTCTTCACCAGCCGCGGCGCACCATGGGTGCGTACGGTCTTCGATTGTGCGAAAGTCCCGAAAGACGCCATCCTGTATGTCGCGGCCCCAGGCTGGTGCGAGGTGCATGTCAACGGCAATCGGGTGGGCGAGCAGGTGCTCTCGCCGGTGGTCACGCAGTTGACGGAACGCACCAGCTATCTCTGCCTCGCGGTCGGAAAACTGCTCAAGCACGGCAGAAACGCCATTGCGGTGCTGCTGGGCAATGGATGGTATCAGCCGCAGACGAAGGAGGTCTGGGAATTCCATTTCGCGCCGTGGCGCAACGAGCCGTCATTGCTCCTGCAGCTGGAGGACGGCGCGGGCAATGTCCTGGCCGCCTCCGGGGCCGCCTGGAAGGGCGCACCGAGCTTTATCACCATGAACGCCTTGCGCAACGGCGAGTCGCAGGACACGCGGATGGGCATGACGGCCGAAGCGGTCAGCCAGCCGGATTATGACGACTCTGCATGGCAGTCGGTGGCGATTGCCAATCCGCCTCCGGGACGGCTGACGCCGGAGGAGTGCGAGCCTTGCGTGGTCGCGGAGCGCATCCCCGTCGCCGCCGCCAACTGGCGCAGTGAATACTGCACCGTCTATGATTTCGGGCGGAACTTGACGGGCTGGTGCGAAGTGGAAGTCGAGGGCCCCGCCGGCTCGAAGGCGATCCTGGAATACGGGGAACGGCTGCGCGCCAGCGGCGATTTGGACACCGAGGAGATCAAGGTCTTTGTCAAGAGCGGCGGATTCCAGCGCGACCAGTACATCCTGAATGGACGGGGGCGCCAGAAACTCCATCCGCACTTCACCTACCACGGCTTCCGCTATGTGCGCTTCTGGACGACTTCCCCGGAAGTGAAGGTCCATAAAGTCACCGCATGCTTTATCCACAACGCCTTCCGGCAGGCGGGATCATTCACCACCAGCCATGCCGCGCTGAACTGGCTTCAGCAGACCACCGCCCATACCTACTTGTGCAATTTCACCGGCATCCCCACCGACTGTCCGCACCGCGAGAAGAACGGCTGGACCGGCGACGCCAATCTCGCCCTGGAGACTGGCCTCTGGAATTTCGACACGCGCCTCGCGGACATCCATTTCGGACGCGTGCTCATGGACGCGCAACGGCCCTCCGGACAGCTGCCCGGCATCGCGCCCACGGGCGGCTGGGGCTTCAACTGGGGAAACGGCCCCGCCTGGGACTCCTATATCTTCGAGGACGCCTGCCAGCTCTGGCAATTCTACGGCGATGACACGCTCATCCGCGAGCAGTATGACCGGATGGCAAAGTATCTCGACTACTGCCGCTGGCATGACACCGACGGCGTGGCGGATTTCGGCCTCGGCGACTGGTGTCCGCCATACGCCAGCCACGCCCCGGAGGCCGCCCTGACCTCCACTGGATTCTATTACCTGGACGTCCGGCGGATGCAGGAATTCGCCAGGCACCTTGGACGCACGGATGACTTGGCCTGGTGGGAGACGCTCGCGAACCGCATCCGCGATGGCTTCAATGCCAGATACGCCCAGGCGGATGGCGGCTGTGCCAACAACTCCGTGACCGCCCTGGCGGCCAGCCTCCACTTCGGCTTCTCGCCGACTCCGCAGAAGACCCTCGGCAAGCTCCTGAAGCTGCTGAAGAAAGAAAACTACATCGCCGACTTCGGCATTCTGGGCGCGAAGTTCACGCCGCGCGTGCTGGGCGAGACGGGGCACCTGAAGGAGCTCTTCAAGCTGTTCACCCAGAATCAATTCCCTGGATGGATTCACTGGATGGAACAGGGCGCCACGACGCTTTGGGAGGAGTGGAACGGCAATTCCTCGCAGATGCACATCATGTTCGGCGACACCTCCGCCTGCATCTACCGCTACTTCGCCGGCATCCGGCCGACCGCCCCCGCCTTCGCCAAAATCACGCTCAAGCCTGCTGTGGACCTTCCCGAACTGCCGGACTTCGACTGTGAATATGCGGCTCCGCAAGGCAAGATTACCAGTCGCCTGGAAACCGTGCGCGGCAAGCGCAAATACACCTGCAGCGTGCCGCAAAACATCGAGGCGACCCTGGAACTTCCCGGCAGAAGCCCCGCAAAGCTGCCCGCCGGGAAGGAAACCGCCATCACCCTGTAGATAATGGTGGCTCTGCCACCCGCGGCAGAGAACCAATGCCCGCCACAGCGCTCTTTCCCTGGTTCTTGCTCGCGGACAAGCGAGCGAGTCCCCCGGAAAACCATGCCATCCCATGCAGGAATTTGACTGTCGCCAAGATTTGGGGTTTCTGCCGAAGGCGGAAATCCATCGCCGCCAGACCGCGCTGTTCAACGCGCATCTGCGGCATCTGCGGAATGACTCCCCCTATTACCGAGAGGCGCTGGCGAAATTCCCCGACCGCGAGTATTCGTTGGAGGAGCTGCAGGATTTCCCCATCACGGACAAGAGCGATTTCACGAATTTCGGACAGCAGTTCATCGCGGTGCCCCGCGAGCAAATCGCAGACCTGGGCTTCACCAGCGGAACCACTGGCATGCCCTGTCAGATTGCCTACACCAAACGCGACCTGGCGCGACTGGCCTACTCGGACGCCACGGGGTTCCTCTCCGCCGGCATGAAGCCCGGCGACCGCGTGCTCCTCACCTGCACCATGGACCGCTGCTTCATCGCCGGGCTGGCTTACTTCAGCGGCGTGATGGCGATGGGGGCGACCGGCATCCGCAATGGCCTGAACACCGTCGAGAGCCATGCGGAGATTCTGATGCGGCTGAAGCCCGAAGGCATTGTCGGCGTGCCCTCCTTCCTGGCCCGGCTGGTGCGCTATCTGGAGAGCAACCATCTGGATTGCCGTTCCGTCCGCACGGCAATGTGCATCGGCGAGCCGTTGCGGCGAAGCGACCTCACCCTCACCGAATTGGGCGAACAGCTCAACAGCTACTGGCCGGGCGCCGCCCATTCCACATACGCGGCAAGCGAGACGCAGAGCAGCTTCGCCGAATGCGCCGAATGCGCCGGCGGCCATGCCGCCGCCGACTTGGTGATCCCTGAAATCCTCGACCAGAACGGAAACCGCCTGCCCAATGGCGAAATCGGCGAAATCGTGCTGACGCCGCTGCAGGTCGAGGGACTGCCGCTCCTGCGCTTCCGCACAGGAGACATGGGCTTCCTCATTCCGGACGACTGCGCGTGCGGACGCAACACGCCGCGCCTGGGGCCCATCGTCGGACGCAAGGCACAACTCCTGAAGGTACATGGCACCAGCATCTACCCCGCGACCTTCACCGCCACGCTGGACGACCTTCCCGGCGTGGAGGAATACTACCTGGAAATCACCGGCGCGGAACTCTCGGACGAAGTGACCGTATGCGTCGCCCGGGACCCCGCGCATCCGGAGCTGACCGAGAAGGCCCTGCAAGAACGCATCGCCACCCGAGCCCGCGTGAAACCCCGTGTCAGGCTGGTCTCCCTGGAGGAGGCCCGTCTGCATGTTTACGGACGCTCCCGCAAGCCGACGCGCTTCTTTGACCTGCGAAACCGCAAGCAGCCATGAAGTTCCTGCCAGCCATAGCATTGATGTTCTCCGTGGCCCTCTGCCGGGCCGCGACGCCCACACCGGAGGAATTCCAAAAACGCCTGGAGGGACGGCTGGTCGCGGTGCAGACCATCCAGAGCGACTTTGTGCAGACACGCGAAATCCCCGCGCTGGAAATGAAGCTGGAATTCACCGGACACCTCGCATACGAGGCGACCGCCAAGCGGCTGATGTGGCGGGTGGAAAAGCCCCTGCCCTGCGCCTTTCGGATGCAGGACGGCGAATTGGCGCAGTGGGATGGCGAGACGGGCAAGGTCCTTTCCATCAAGGAGGCCAGAGTTCCATGGCTGCGGCTTCTGCAGGAACAGCTGGCGCAGTGGCTTTCCGGGGACCTGGCGGCCTTGCGGAGGGAAGCGGAAGTGCTGGTGCTGGATGAATTCCGGGTACGGCTGACCCCCGCGGGCGGAATGCTGGGCGGCCTCGTGCAAGCCATTGAGCTGGAGTTCTCGGAGGACTATGCCCGCGTCACCCAGATCCGGCTGGAGGAGAAATCCGGAGACATTCTCACCATCCGCTTTCAGAACACGACCCTGAACCAGCCCGTCCCGGTCGAAACCTGGCAGTGGTGATGCGGAAAGGGAAGCTTTCCAGACGGCGCGCTCCCGGATGGCCTGGCGGACCGCACAGCGGGACAGGCTGCGGATTTTTCCGCGTGTTTCATGTGTTTCGTGGGAAAAGCCCCCCATTGGTCATGACTGCTGTTGGAAATTCATGATGGCAAGTTGACGGTACAATTCCCTTGGTTTTTTGGTTTGGTTTTTACTTTCTTCCTATGCGCAAGATCATCATTCTCCTATTGACCTTTCTTCCCTTTGGAATTCTTTTCGCCAGCCAGCTGTCGTTAACCCCGGAAAACTGGGAGGGGCAGACGACAGTTGCAGAGGGGATTTTGACGGTGACGGACGACTCCGCCACAAGTGGCGTGTACGCCATCACCCGCGACTTCATCCCCTTGCCGGAGGGGGATTTCCATTTCGGGGCCTGGTGTTGCACCGAGAACGTCACCACCGAGAGCAAGGTCTATCTTCGGCTGTTTGACGCACAGGGCAACCTGGTCGGGCATCTTGGCACGGACGGCACGACCTTCCGTGACGACTGGGTTCTCCTGGAGAAGCTGGTGACGGCTGCGGAGCGCCCCTCTGGCGCAGTGCAGGCGAAGTTGCTTCTGCAGCCGGCCACGGGGCCCGCCGAGGCGACCGGCACGGCGGCTTTCCGTGGGGTTTTCCTGGAGGCCATTGGGCTGCCGCCTGCCCTGGAAGACACCGTGGACTGGTCGGATGTGAGCTATTTCAAGACCAGGTTCATTGATTTGCAGGGTGTTCGGAAGCATGGACCATTCGCGTGGAAGTCAAAGGAGCCGCCGACGCTGGAAATCTCGTGGGCGGTCCCGAAATATCCCGCCGCCTTGACTTTCCTGACTTCGCGTCAGATTCATCATCGAGTATATGGCGAAGTCTGGAATGACCTTGAGCAGCATTATACCTGGAGCTTTGAGGTGATGCCGGAGTTCAATGGCGCCATCACGACTCTGGACCTCACGGGGTTGCCGGCAACCCGCAAGATCCTTCTGCATTTCCGGCAGCCTCTGCAAATCAAAACCGCGCGTTTCTATGTGCGCAAGGCGGTGGAGGAGAACTGGAACGCCCGCTGGATCTGGTTTACGGCGGAGCGCGTCGATCATGTCAATTGCTGGCTGCGGAAGGAGTTCGAGCTGGCGGATGCGCCCGTGGAGGCGTGGCTCCAGAGTTGCGCGGATGACGGCGGGGTGATTGTCCTGAATGGGCAGAGCCTGGGCGGCGGAGTGGGCGGCTGGAAGAATCCGCCGCTGCGCGAGGTCACAAGACTGCTGCATCCCGGCAAAAATGTGCTCGCGGCACAGGTCAACCAGAACCGCTACGCGGCGGGGCTGCTGGCGGAATTGGATTGCCGCTTCGCGGATGGCTCGGAGACCAAGGTCGTCACCGACTCCAGCTGGAAATGGACGCTGGAGGAACCTGCGGACGAGACCTGGAAACAGCCCGGTTTCACGGAGACTGGCTGGCAGAGTGCGCTGGAGCTCTTCCGTCCGCCCCAGGGCGACTGGGGCTTCGTGCCCTACACGATGAAGGCCCGCAAGATCCCCGTGGCGCTGGCGGACAACCCGCTTCCGGAGAAATTGGTCTGCGGTCGCCAATATGCCTGGAAACTGGATTTGCATTGCGGGAAGCCCATGGAGGGCTTCCGCCCCATCGAGCTAGTCCTCAGCAAAGGCGGCGTGGATTTCCGCCGCATCCCCCTTGGCACCTTTGAGGATGGCGCGGTGGAGGCGTCGCTGAAGTGCGTCTGGAACCTCGAGGAGTTCCTCTATCCCGGAACCTACCATCTGGCACTCCAGGTGCCGGGCTGCGAGGTGACTGCGGATGGCATGCCCTTTGACCGGGACATCGAGGTCGTGAACGACTACCGTCCAGAACCAGTCGCCAGCCAGGTCGCGCCTGGCCCCTTTGGTCAGCCCACGCTTTTCGTGAATGGCGAGCCGACGATGCCGTATCTCTCCATCCTCTATCCCGGCGAAGTGAACTACCCGGAGGCCCGCCAGAGCGGCCGTGCCGGCATCAAACTCATCCACGTCTATGGACGGCTCGTCAACGCACCCGACGGCAATTATGACTTCAGCTTCGTGGACAACGTCATCTATACCGCGCTGCGCGGAAATCCCTCCGCGCATCTCTTCCTGCGCATTACCCTGCGCGATTCCGTGAATCCGGAGTTCTACTGGGAACATCCCGATGAACTGGTGACGCTGGATGATGGCACGCGCATGAGGCATCCCAGCTTCGCCTCGAAAGTCTGGCGCGACGAGGTTCGGAAGATATATGTCGCGCTGGTGAAGCACATCCAGGAGGGCCCCTACGCCGACCGCGTGGCGGGATTCCTCCCCAGCGACGGCGAGGAGGGCCAGTGGATGCACTACTGGGGCGGCGATGACCCCGCAAAGGACGGCACCCTGACCGACTACAGCCGCCCAATGCAGGAGTATTTCCGCGACTGGCTGACTCGAAAATATGGCGCGGACGAGGCGCTGAAAGCGGCCTGGGGCCAGCCCGACGTCACGCTGGCGACCGCGCAGATCCCCTCGCGGGCGGCCCGCGCAGGCGAGGCCGAGGAGGGCGTCTTCCGGAAACTGCCGCGCGACCGCGCGGTGGTGGACTACGCCGAGGCGCTTTCGGAGGTGGTTGACGACGAGATCGAGGAATACTGCCGTGTCGTCAAGGAGGCCTCCGGCGGAAAACTGCTTACGGGAATCCTCTACGGGCACATCATGGACCTGGGCGGCACTTTCATGGCCGAGCAGGTGGGATATCTCAAGCTGCGCCGCGTGATCGAGTGCCCCGACCTGGATTTCGTCGCCGGTCCCATCAGCTACTGGGCGCAATTCCGCGACATGGGCGGTCCGGGTGCCTTCGACTATCCCACGCCCGCCACGCTGCGCCTCCACAACAAGCTCTGGATCAACGAGGTGGATCTACGCACGCATCTCCTGGACTCGACGGACCACGTCAGCGACGTCACCACTGCGCACAAGACGGACGAGGCCATCGCCCGCGAGTTCGCGCTGTCTCTCTGCAGCAATGCGGGGCTGTGGCTCTGCAACCTCGCCGGCGGTCAGCGCTCCTGGTTTGACGACATCGAGACGGGAGACACGATGGGCAGGCTCCAGAAAATCGCCGACGTCGCCCCTGCCCAGGACCTGCGTTCCACGGCCGAGGTCGCCGTGGTCTTCAGTGAACAGTCCCTGGCATACCTGCGGCCATTGGCCACGAATGCCCCCCGCACCATCGACGGCATCATGGAGTCCCTGATGGTCTGGCAGCGCCTCGCGCTGCGACGCCTCGGCGCGCCCTTCGACGCCTATCTGGCGGATGACTTCCTCAATCCCGCGATGCCGCGCTACAAGCTCTATGTCTTCATGGACACCTTCTTCCTTACGGAGGAAGAACGCCAGGCCATCCAGACGAAGCTGGCCGCCGAGCAGGCGACCGCGCTGTGGTTCTACACGCCAGGCGTTGTGACCGCCGAAGGCTTTGAACCGGATAAAATCGCGGAACTCACAGGCATTCCCGTCACGCTGGAGAACCGCCGCGAGACGGCCGCAATGAAGCTGGCCGCCACCGGCGAGAACATTGGTTTGCCCAATTACTCCTTCCTGCCTGCCGTGACTCCGCAAGTGGATGCGGAAACCGCCGTCCTGGCCAGCAAGGCGGACGGCGTCACCCCCGCCGTGGTCCGCAAGGGCAGGAACTACTTCTCGGCCTACGCCGGACTGCCGCCCGCTTTCCTGCGCGAAATCGCCCGCGAGGCCGGCGTCTTCCTCTACAGCGAGGACGACGATGCCATCTACGCGAACGCCAGCTACCTGGCCGTCCACACCAGCAAACGGCCTGGCCCGCGCACCATCCATCTGCCAAACGGCGTCCGTGCCATACTGCTGTGGCCGAATGACCTGCTGATTGACGGGCAGCCCCTCGAAGTGCTGCAATTCGACTCCACCGAACCCCATACGCGTATCTATCAGCTGTTGAAACAATAGCGGGAGGGACGCGCTCCCGCGCACCCTTCATGGGCTTTGAAGAAATGTATTGGCGTCAAGCAATATGTGTACCCGCAAGGATAACGCTTCGGCTGTTGAAGACGACGGCGTGGTTCACCAGCGGCCGCAGGGCGATGGCGAGCTGCGCGAGATATTCTGGTTCCAGTCCTGCGGCAAGCAGCCGCGAGGCATAGCTGTTCGCGTCTTTGGTGTCCATCCAGCGTTGCAGGACGATGGCGGGAAGGACCTGCGAGCGCCGCAAATCCAACATGGCGGGATTTGCGGCGGCGCCAAGACCCGCCTCATGCAGGAGGCGGCACAGGTCTGCGGCGTCCCAGTTGACCAGCGGATCGTCGGGATTCGCGTAGATTTTCTCCTCGGCGGCGGCGATCTCGGGGGGCAGCGGCGTCTCGGCGAGCCGGGAGAGCCGCTGTCCGTGGCGCGGGAGATTTTCCGCAAGGACGAGCGTTCCGTTTGGCGCGAGGAGTCCCGTGAGCAGCCGCAGCAGCGCGGCGCGGCCTTCGCAGGGTCCCAAGAGATTGCGCCCAATGATGAAATCGAACTTCAAGTCTGGCGTGTCGGCGAGCAGCGTGGGGAGCGTCTCGGGGGTGCCGACGAGGATTTGGGGCTGTCGCAGTCCCGGGAGATTCGCGGCCTGTTCGCGGAGGACCTGGGCGGCCTGTTCGGAACGCACGAGCGCCCAGACTCCGCCCTCGGGGGTCTTCCGCACGGCCTCCCAGGTGAAGAGGCCAGTGTCGGCGGTGAGGTCGAGGACGAGTTCGTGACGCTGGAGGTTTCTTGCACGGAAAACTTCCGTGCGGATTTGCGCAAGGCTTCCGGCGAGGGAGTCCACGGCGCGTGCGAGCCACTGCTCGGTGGTTCGGTCGGCGGGGGAGAAGCTGAGGATTTCGGGTGGTGCGAGAACGCTTTCGTTTTCACGCAACGCCGCCAGCTGGAGTTCGCGGCGTTCGCGGATCTGCGAGGCCAATTGCGCCTCGTAGCCGAGGTCGCCGGGGTCATAGAAAATGCGCCCCTGGAGCGAAGACGGAAGATACTGCTGGGCGACCCAGTGTTCGCGGTAGTCGTGTGGATATTTGTAGCCGACGCCGTGCCCGAAGCCCTCCTTGTCCCGCGAGGCGTCCCGCAGGTGGTTGGGGACTTCGCCCTCGCGCTCCTTCTCCACCAGTTTAAGTGCATCAAAGAATCCCATCACCGAATTGGACTTGGGAGCGGTCGCGCAGTAGAGCGCGGCGTGCGCGAGCGGGAAGTGTCCCTCGGGGAGGCCGACGCGGTCGAAGGCCTCGGCGCAGGCGGTCACGAAGGGCACGGCGTGGGGGTCGGCCATGCCGATATCCTCCGAGGCGAAGACGAGCATTCTGCGGAAGATGAAGCGCGGGTCCTCTCCGGCATAGACCATCTTGGAGAGCCAGTAGAAGACCGCGTCGGGGTCGGACCCCCGCATGGACTTGATGAAGGCGGAGACGGTGTCGAAGTGGCAGTCGCCCTCGCGGTCGTAGAGCACCGCCCGGTGCTGGATGGACTCCTCCGCCACCGCAAGCGTGAGGCGGATCACCCCGTCTGCGTCCGGCTCCGTGGTCTCGACGGCCAGCTCCAGGGCGTTGAGCGCCGCGCGCGCGTCGCCGTTGGCGACATTGGCCAGGTGCGCGAGCGCGGCGTCATCCAAAGTGATTTTGAGGTTTCCGAAGCCCCGGACCGGATCCTCGACGGCCTGGCGGATGACCTGGCGGATGTCATCGTCGCCCAATGGCTTGAGCTGGAAGACGCGGCTGCGGGAGACCAGCGCACGGTTCACCGTGAAATACGGATTTTCCGTAGTGGCGCCGATCAGGATGACCGTGCCGTTCTCGACCCAGGGCAGCAGCGCGTCCTGCTGGGCCTTGTTCCAGCGGTGGACCTCGTCGATGAAGAGAATCGTGCGCTGGCCGTATTCGCCGAGTCGTCGCTGCGCCTCGGCGGTGACGGCCTTGAGGTCCGCGATGCCCGCCATCACCGCGTTGAGCGTGACGAAGGCGGACTTGGTGGTGTTCGCGATCACGCTGGCCAGCGTGGTCTTGCCGGTGCCGGGCGGGCCATAGAAAATCAGCGAGGCGAGCTGGTCGGCCTGGATGGCTCGTCGCAGGAGCCGTCCGGGCGCCAGGATATGCTTCTGGCCAATATACTCCTCCAGCGTGCGCGGACGCATTCGGGCGGCCAGCGGCGACTCCTTGCGGAGGCGCTCCTGCCGAGCGTGCTCGAAAAGCGATGGAGGGGTGGTGGATTTCATGCCTGGCCAGCGAGCGTCTTCACGATGTAGTCCTCGATCACCGGAATCGTCGGCGGCAAAATGACCTTGCGCAAGGGGAGCTCCTTGAGTTTTTCAAGGGCCTCGTGGCGGGCGGGCGAGCCGTCTCCGAGGGCCTGCGCGACGGCGGCGGGGAATTTTCCGGGATGGGCGGTCTCCAGGCAGAGCGTCTGGCAGCCAGCCAGAGGATTCGCCTCGGCGACTGCGACGCCGACGGCCCCATGGGGATCCAGGAGAACGCCGTGCCTTTCATAATACTTCTTGATGGTAGCCAGCGTGGCGGCGGTGTCGCCGCGGCCTGCCGCGAACGTGCCGTCGGTGCCATCTAGGCTGAGCGTGCCAGTCTGCTCGAAGCTCTCCATCAGCGTCTTGGTGCGGCCGGCATCCTCGCCCAGGCGGTAGTAGAGATAGCGCTCGAAATTGCTGGCCACCTGGATGTCCATTGACGGTGAGAGCGTGGGCCGGACAGTTCCCTTGGCATAGGTCCCGGTATTGAAAAAACGGGAGAGGATGTCGTTCTCGTTGGTGGCCAAGAGCAGCCGGGCGATGGGCGCTCCCATGCGACAGGCCACGTATCCCGCGAAGATGTCGCCGAAATTGCCGGTGGGCACGCAGACCTGTACGGGGGCATCCGAGCCGGAGAGCTCCTGCACGCGGAACGCCCCCCAGAAATAATAGACCACCTGGGCCAGGATGCGCGCCCAGTTCACGGAATTCACCGCGCCGAGGTGATTCTTCTCCTTGAACGGCAGGTCGTTGAAAATCTGCTTCATGACGCGCTGGCCGTCGTCAAAGGTGCCCTCGATGGCGACGCAGTGGACATTGGGGTCCGGCACCGTGGCCATCTGGCGCTCTTGAAGCGGACTCACACGCCCTTCGGGATAGAGAATGAAAATCTCGATGCCGGCTTTGCCGCGAACGCCGTGGATGGCGGCGGAGCCGGTGTCGCCGGAGGTGGCCCCCAGGATGTTCAGCCGCCCGCCACGCCGACGGAGAATCTCGGCGAAAAGGTTGCCGAGGAACTGCAGCGCGACGTCTTTGAAGGCCAGAGTGGGCCCATGGTAGAGTTCCGCGACATAGAGGTCTTTGCCGTCCAAGGTCTTGATTGGCACCACGTCAGCCGTGTCAAAAGTCGCGTAGCTGGCCTGGACAAGCTGGCGCAGCGTCTCGGGGGGCAGAGCATCTCCGACAAAGGGGCGCATCACCTCGAAGGCCAGTTCCGGATAGCCGAGCCTCCGCCAGCCATCCAGAGTGTCCGCTTCGACTTTGGGAAAGCGGGCGGGGACCAGCAGTCCGCCGTCGGTGGCCAGTCCCATCATCACGGCATCACAGAAACTGACGGGGCTGATTCCCCCGCGGGTGCTGATGTATTGTGAAGAATCCGAAGAATTTCCCATGGTCGTTTTCCTGAAAAGGCCACCTATTTTAAAAAAGAGTGATATATTTACCAGTTGCGAGCATCCGTTCAGAACGGAGCCGACCCCGTCATGCGAGACACTGACTTTGGGGCAACAGGCTAAATATAGCCGCCGAATCCAAACCGAAATGACACAGAACGCGGTGATTTTTCTAGCGCCGGGCTTTGAGGAACTGGAGGCCCTGGCGCCGGCCGACGTCTTCCGGCGGGCCGGATGGTCCGTCGTCTTGTGCGCGGTTCTGCCGCCGGGAGACCCTTCGTCGACCGTGGCCGGCGCACATGGCGTGCGCGTGCAGTGCGACGGCCGCATCGAGGACCTCGACGCGCGGGAGTTCCAGTTGGCCTACCTGCCGGGCGGAATGCCCGGGGCGACCAACCTGGCGGCCTCTCCGGCGGTTCTGGAGGCCGTGAAGACCATCCATGAAACGGGGATGGTCTGCGCCATCTGCGCCGCGCCCATCGTGCTGGATGCGGCCGGGCTGCTGGACGGCGCGGAATACACCTGCTATCCCGGCTTTGAGCGCCATGTCAAGGCAGGGACCTATACAGGCAAGTTCATCCAAAAGAGCGGACGGGTGCTGACGGCCTGCGGGCCGGGCGCCGCCGTGGACTTTTCGCTGGAGATCCTGCGTTCGGCCGGCCTGGGCGCCATGGCCAGTTCGCTGGCCGAGGGCATGCAGCTCAGGCGCTGACGCCAGCGGCATGCCGCACAACCCTTTCAACATCACTTCCACCCCTTTCGAGACCACACCGTGAAATCCTTCCTGGCTATCTTCAAGCAGACCATCCGGTCCGCGATGCGCTCCAAGGTCTTCCACGTCCTGTTCGCGCTGATTCTGCTCTGCGTGATTGGCTTGCCCTTGACCATCAAGGGCGACAACACCGCATCGGGACTGGTGCAGGTGTCCCTGACCTACTCGCTCAACACCGTCATCGCGCTGATCTCGGCCTCGACGCTGTGGCTGGGCTGCTCGCAGCTGGCGACGGAAATCGAGGGCTACCAGATTCACCTGGTGGTCACCAAGCCCTGCCGCCGCTGGGTGGTGTGGGCCGGCAAGACGCTCGGCGTCTTCCTGATGCACGCGATATTGCTGGTCGTCTCCATGTTCATCATCTACGGGTTGACCTTCTACCGCCTCAACGCCGCCCAGCGCTCGGGACTCTTCACCGAACAGGACATGGAGAAGCTGCGGCAGGAGACGCTGGTGGGTCGGCGTTCCTTCTATCCGACGCAGGTCTATCTCTATGACGACGTGGAGCGCGAATACCAGAAGCGCGTCAACAACGGCTCGATCAACCCGGAGGATGACCCGAAAGTGATCAAGAAGATGATCCAGAGCGAGCTGATGCAGGAGGTCGTGAAGAACATCACGGTCGAACCCGGCAAGACGTATGTCTGGAACTACGAGAACGTCCGGCTGGGCAAAGGCGACCCGCCCCTCTATCTGCGCTTCCGTCTCTTCACCGGCGACATCACGGACACCGACCAGAAGCGCCTCCCTGTGGACTGGGGCTTCCAGGCCTTCAAGGACATGAATGGGCAGCCGCTGCCGCCCAACGCCGAGGAGGCGGGGGTCTCCTATGCGGACACCCATGATGGCAGGCCCTTCGACATGCCTGGCGGGACCTGGCAGGAACTGGTCACGCTTGACCAGGAAACCAAAGACAAGCCGCTCAGCCCGAATGAGCCGATGGACGACCTGAGCATCCTCCCCGTGACCTCCGGCATGCTGGTCAATGACGCCGAAGAGGGACGCGTGGTCCTCTATTTCAAAAACCTCGCGGAACCACCGGCGAACGAGGACCTCCCGGCGGACGAGGAGAGCCGCCAGGAGGCCCTGCAAAAGTGGAAGGAGAAGAGCACCGCCATCTTCCAGGTCATGGACGGGCCGGTGCTGCTCTCGCGGGTCACGGGGTTCTTCAGCAATTTCATGCGCACGATGGCGATGGCGCTGATCCAGCTGGCCTTCATGGCGGGGCTGGGCTGCACGGTCGGCGCCATCTTCTCCACGCCAGTGGCGGTCTTCGTGGCCATCTCCTACCTGATCATCGGCATGTCCACCTCGGCGGCGCTGGATGCGCCACTGCGGAATGACGACGGGACATTCATGTATAAAAACGCCACCGAACGAGTTCTGCACTACATCGCGATGGGCGTGAAGGGCTGTGTGGTCACGCTGGACGACCTGGATTGCACAGGCGACCTGGCCAACGGCCGCCTGGTCGAGGCCAAGACCATCTTCTGGGCCTTCGTCCGCGTGCTGGTCCTGCGTACCGGCATCCTGGCCGGTGTGGGCATCTACATCCTTCATCGCCGTGAACTCGGCCTCGTCGTCCGCAAGGCGTAATCCCGCGGCGGCCTGTTTCACGAAGCCACTCCCCTCGCCTTTTCCAATCCCGGATAAACATGAAAAGCAATTTCTCACGCATCCTCGTCATCCTCGGCGTCATGGTCGCCTTGCTGTGCGGCCTTTCGTTTCTTCAGGGCCGCATGAACGCCGTCCGCGCGGAGTATCACCTGACGGACACGAAGCCGTTGGAGAATGCCCCGCCGGTGGTGGCCTTCTCCAGCGTCGCGCTGGGCGGCTTCCGCGGGCTGCTGGCGGATCTCCTGTGGCTGCGGGTGAACCGCATGCAGGACGAGAAGAAATACTACGAGATGGTGCAGCTGGCGGACTGGATCGTGAAGCTGCAGCCACGCTACACCGGCGCCCACGCCTTCCTGGGCTGGAACATGGCCTACAACATCTCCGTCACCTTCACCAACTTCGAGGACCGCTGGCGCTGGGTCAAGCGCGGCATCGAGCTGATTCGGGACGAGGCGATGGAATACAATCCCGGCGACCCCGAGCTCTACCGGCAGCTCGGCTGGATCTACCAGCACAAGATGGGCAAGGACATGGACGACGCGAACCGCTACTACCGCGTCATGTTCGCCCGGGAGATGATCCGGCTCTTCGCGGACTACTACGCAGAATGGGAGAAGCTGGACAAGGCGCCGCTGAACGAGCCGAAGCTCTATGCGACGCTGGGCGACAAGGCCGAGGCTTTCCGTCAAATCCTGGCCGCCAACAACCTGGACTTCAACAGCTTCGAGATTCTCTTCCGGGAGAAGGCGGTGATTCCGGAGGATTCCAACGGAGTCAATCTGCGGGCGGCATTTGACGAGCTGGGAATCACCGAGACGGTGGAGTTGTGCATGCGCCATCGCTGGATGCTCTACAAATACCGTCTGGACCCCGTCATCATGATGGAATGCAACCAGAAGTACGGCGACCTCGACTGGCGGCTTCCGGAGGCCCATGCCATCTACTGGGCGGAGCGTGGCCGCCGCGCATACTTCGAGGAGTCCCAGATCTTCAAGCGGCTGAACTGCGACCGCATGATCTTCCAGTCGCTCAACGGGGCGTTCCAGACCGGCAGACTGCTCTACCTCAAGGGCGAAGAAGTTGACATCCGAACATTCGAGATGACGCCCAACTTCGCGGTCGCCGACGCGGCGGACGCCTACTACAAGCAGGTGCTGCGCGACTACCCCGACAACCGGATCATCGGCCCCTACACGAATTTCCTGGTGGACGGCGTGGTGCGCCTCTACATCTTCGGCTACAAGAAGAAGGCCGCCCGCTGGTTCAAGGAGGCCAAGAAGGTCAACCCCGTCCGCTTCCCGCCGGATGCCGACCTGGAGGAGTTCGTGACCAAGGAACTGGCGGAGGACATGCGGGAGGCCAGCCAGCAGGCGGCGCAGGCGGGCATCCAGAGCTACCTCTTCCAGGCCTTCTACTACCTGTCGTATGCCACGGACGAGGAGTCGGACGAATACAAGTCCTACGAGGCGCTCACCCTGACCGCGGAGCAGCTCTATAACCACTATCTGAAATTCATCGGCGACACCGCGCTGCGCCGCGGCCTTCCGAAGTTCGACGAAATGCGCCGCGTGGCGCTTGGAACGGTGGAGCGCAAACTGCGCGAAAACAAGGAAACCATGAAGCGGGCGGACAATCTGGCGCATTTCCAGATGATTCCGACGGACCGTTTCATCCCGCGCGCCGAGGAAATCGAGGCCCCGACGGTCAAATGACGCCCGTGTTGGCCTTGCGCAGGAGTCTGTCATGTCAAATCTCCACGACCTCTCCCAACTGCTTTTCACTCCAGGCAGCGCCCCGCTGCTGATTGTCCTGGGGCTGTTCCTGCTGGCGGGGCTGTTCATCTTCTTCGAGCGGGTTCTCTTCTATCGCCGTGCCCAGGTGGACACGCTGGAACTGCTGCGCGGTCTCACGAATCTGCTGCGCAACCACCGGGTCAAGGAGGCCATCACCAACTGCGATGTCCGCTCCGGCCCGGTCGGAGAGATTTTCCGCACGGCAATCGAGCATTGGCAGGACGGGGAGACCGGCATCCGCTACGCCATTGAGGAGATGGCCCAGATCCTGCTTCAGCGTCTCCAGGCGGGACTGAAGCTGCTGGCGATGCTGGCGAACTGCGCTTCGGTATTGGGGTTGTTGGGGACGCTCATCGGGCTGGTGAACACCTTCATGACCATCTCCGGAAATGAGTTTGCAGGCGCGAAGGAGCTCAGCCAGAGCATCTCGTCCTATCTGGTCTGCACGGTGGTCGGTCTGCTGGTGGCGTTGATTTGCCAGCTTTTCCATGGCATTCTCTCCTGCATGCTGGACCGGCAGCTTCATGAAATGAGCAAAGGCGCGGCCGAGATCACCTTTTTCCTGACGCACAATCCGCCTCCGGAGGGCAAGGACTAGGCGACGGCGCGCGGCGCAAGGGAGGTTTTCCGGGATTCTGGCTACGATGTTTGTCTGGCGTTCCAATGTCAATTGCCGGCCGAGTTTCTTTCCGGCGCAAATCGGGATGGTTGCCATCATCCTGGTGCTGCTGTTGATTTTCTACATCAGCAGCACCCAGGTGTCGATGCCCGGCACGACGGTGCGGCTGCCCCACATGGCGCAGGTTGCCGTGCACACGCATGCGAAGAAGCTGATCGTGACGGTCACCGGCGACTCCGAATTCTTCTTCAACGGCAAGCGCTTCACGGCGACCCAGGAGGAGACGGCGCAAGGCAACAACTGGAACAGTTTCCGGCAGGAACTCTCCGCCCATGTCGGCAATCCCGGGGAAGGCGACGTCTCATCGGCGGAGAGCGCGGAAATCCCGGCGCGCCGGGATTTGATCGTCGTCTGCGCAGACCGAAACATATCCCTCCAGACCTGGCTGGAGCTGGCGCAGAGCGCCCGCGAGCTGGGGCTGGACATTTACCTGGCCACCCAGCCGCTGTCTGAAGCACCTGCGGTCAATGTCACGCCGAAAATCGAAAACTCCGCCGAATGAGCCGGTGTCTCGGGCTCCGAAGACGCCCTCGCCCAAGCCTTCATCGGTGACGCGGGAGGCCGCGGTGATGGCGTGTCCGCAGGATATTGCGGTGTCTCCGCAGCGTGCAAGAAAGCCGTCGAAGCCCCGCCGGACGGCTCCCCGCACGAAATGGCGTCCTCTGGATGTCAAGGCGCGGGCGGAGCAGCCAGGGGAGACGCGGCGGCGGTGCGCGTATGCGGCGTTGTGCATCTGCGTTCTGCCGCCCCTGTGCGCGCTTTTGCTGCTGCCCTTCTTCTATCGCAAATCCAATGCCGCGGTGCTTTCGTTAACGGAGCTGGAGGGCTCCCATATCTATTGT
>JAFYIW010000101.1 GCA_017538465.1 Victivallales bacterium | reverse complement strand
GGGGAAATGAGCGGGCTTTCGCCCGTGAATTTCCCTGAAAGGCGCAGATGCCAGCCTGTCGCCGCAAGTGCGCAATTAGTTACGAAATTAGACACTAGTCCGGTGACCAGCCGGGTTCGACCTTGATGCTTACCAGGCGTTTGCCGTCCGGCGCATTCGGATCGGCAATCAGCATATTGTTGATTCCGCGTATGCCAATTGGCTCCCTTGGCTGCACGCCTGGGCTGTGCCAATGCATCAAGACAAATGCGCGATTTGCCGTCACGTAGGGTTCCTCTTTTCCACAGGCCTGTTGCCAGTCTGCGGCGAAAGCTATCTGCGCAACTGTGCCTTCACGAAACCAGCGTTCCAATTCGCCAAAGGAGCGCCATCCCCGCGCCTTGAAATACAAATCCGGGTCTCCCTCGCCATTCAGCAGACGGTCTTCTTCCCGGGCAATCCGCGCCATGTCCTCTAGCAGCCATTGCTGCTCTTCCTCGGTCAGCACGCTGAGGTCCAGCCGCGCCAGATATTCCTCCCGCAGGCGTTTCTTCGCCGCCGCATACCGCAAAATATGTGCCAGCGACTTCTTCAGCGCCTCGTATTCCTCCGGCTGCGCCTCGCGGAACTCCTCCAACGACGATTCCTCTGGCGGATAGTAACGCGCCTCGGTGTTCGCCAGTTGCTTCTTCTGGACTCCCTTCTCCTCGGTCAGACGACGCACTGCGGTCTGCGCCTTCTCCAGTCGCCGGCGGAGTTCCCCAAGTTCCCGCCTGACATCCTGATCGGCAGACTGCACTTGCCCGCCCTGCCCCGTAACAGTGCCGCCACCTGGACGCCTTTCCAGCGCCGCGAGCAATTCGTTCCGGCGATGCGCCAGCCAAGCCGTCAGCACGACACCTGCGGCCAACATCACGACCCAAATTAGCCAAATCACATTTCGTCTATTCATGGGTGCTCCCTCCGATAGGCGAAACATTCCTCCAAGTGCCGGACTGCCTCATCCTCCTCGCCAGGGGCCAGCCCGTAATCCAATTCCGGACAGTCCTGTTCCAGCATCTCCCGCGCATAACGATTGGACAAAACCGAACCATACTTCCAGACCTCGGTCATCGTAAGCGCAGACGCCACATGCATGACCTTTGACATCTCCCCATCAACTTCCTGCCAGTTCGACACGCCATACGCCGCGCATAGTCCCTTTTCGTAAATAATCTTGTTCAAAAATTCACCATAGCCCTGATACAATTTCTGCAACTGCTGATAGCGCTCCTGAGTCTCCTCCTCCGACCAGACGCCATCCAGCACACCATCCACATATTCCTGATAGGCGGAAAAGTATTCCTCGCACATCCGGCGGTCGGCCTCGCTTATCTTGAGCAGTCCCTTCTCTTCCACAAGACTCAGCATCTTCCTCTGGTCATCTATGCGGCAGCCCGACCGATAAGTCGAATAGTATTCCTTCAACTCGCCGGCAAATTCCGCGTATGCCTTCGGATCCAGCTCGGCCAATTCCGCCATGGTCAGCGTATTCTCCTCCTGAATTGACTTTCGGGCCTCCTCCAGCTCCGCGACCTCCTGCTCCAGACGCTGGCGTTCCGCCTCGGCCTCCGCCAATTCGGTTCGGAGTTCCTCCAATTGCGACTCCAGTGGCAGAGATGGCTCGACCGTCATTCTGGACAGCACCTGCTGAATCTCCGCCTCAGCCCCTTTGCCCTCTGCCAACATCGCCTCGAGGTTCCGGCAGTCCAGATGCAGATAGCACGCCACCCCGAAGAGCACCACGACTACCAAGGTCAAAACCGCATTGATGTAGCCAGCCCGCAAAGTCATCGCTGATTTCTACAAGGTTGTACTTACCGCATCTGGAACATTTTCACTGCAAGTCTTCCGCATTGCCCCTTGACCTGATTCCAATCCTGCAATTCTGGGACAAGATGCTTGTACTCGGACAAATCGACATCATCTAAATCGTATGGCAGAGGATTTGACAATTGGATTTGCAGTTGCTGAAATGCAGATTCCCCATTCGGCTGCGGATATAGGCTGTCGAATGCGTCCAATGCCTCCAAGACTTTCCCATCTCCAAGCGAATTGGACATGGCGACAAAGTCTAGATAATCGCGAGTCGCGTTGCGTTTGAGTATCAGGACGGCTTTGATGCGAAGCATTTCAGCGGCGGAAGGGACGGTGACGTTATTCCCGTCAACGGAGATGGTGGTTGTTTCCAGCGGAGCATCCCGGATAAGCTGCCGGACTCCAGTTTCTATGCCGTCAAGCGTTCCCAAGATCAGGACTGGCCGCCGCACACGGGCTGTCCGCCACCCGGCAACGGATTCCAGCTGCTCCAATATTTCATCGAAATGGTCTCGCAAATCCTTCAGGACATGATCCGCATCATACGACAGCCGATGATGGACATGCGCGGCCACGGCCGTGCCACCAACCAGCACCGCATCAGGAAGAATCTGCTGAAGATGCGCCGCCGAGGAAAGCAGTTTTTCCCATTCAGGAAGAGGCGGATTTTTGTTCGGCATACAGTCTCCAAAGGTGATAGCGTTGCGCGTATGGATCTGAGACATGCGCATTGCAGACCCGCAGAATCTTCCTGAGCAGTGTCGTGTCGGCCTCAGAGGCATCCCGCAAATCATGCCAGTCGGCCAATTTGCCACGGCTGATGATGTCGTCTATCGCGGCGCTGCTGTAGCCTGCTTGACTGGTGAGATGCCGATGTTCCATGATTCAGCTCTTTTGGAGGACAAGCCAACCCCTTACCCTTTCGCGTCCTCTTTGGCCTTCTTGATGAGGGCCTTGAGGTCGGGTTCCATCGCCTCGAACTTCTTGAGGAGGAGGCGGTCACGGGCGAAGGCCTTGCGGTCCTGGGCAGGCGTGCCCATCAGGACGGACCCGGGCATCGCGTCCTTGGTCACGCCAGTTTGCGCCATCACGATGGTGCCATCGCCGACACGCAGATGTCCGACCACGCCAGCCTGTCCCGCCAGAATCACGCCGTTGCCCAGATGCGTGCTGCCGGCAATACCAGACTGAGCGACCAGGATGCATCCACGTCCGACTTCGACATTGTGGGCGACCTGCACCAGATTGTCGATTTTGGTTCCAGCCTGAATCCAGGTCCGTCCGAAGCGCGCCCGGTCGATGGTGGAATTCGCACCGACCTCGACGTCGTCATCCAGCTGCACAATGCCGACTTGCGGGATCTTCTCGTGTCCAGCGGCACTGGATTTGTAGCCAAAGCCATCGGCTCCGATGACCACGCCGGCGTGGAGAATCACGCGGTTGCCCAAGAGGCAACGCTCGCGAATGGTCACGTTGGGATAGATGAGGCAGTTCGCGCCGACATGCGCTTCCTGACCGATGTAGACATTGGGAAGAATGACCGTGCCTTCGCCGATGCTTGCGCCCGCCTCGATGACCACATTCGCGCCGATGTGGCAGGATGTTGGAATCACCACCGAATCATCGATGACCGCACGGGGGTGCACGCCTGGCTTGTATTCGATGGCTGGTGGCGTGAAGGCCATCACGACCTTCGTGAAGGCATCCGAAGGATCGGCACAGACCACCCAGGCACGCCCCGCAGCCGGATCGACAGTGTAGTTCTCTGGAACCAGCACCACTCCCGCACGGGAGTTCGGGACTTGCTCGCGGTATTTGTCATTGCCCAGAAAAGCCACATCCGCCTCGGTGGACTCCGCCAACGAAGCCACTCCGTGCAACGCATGCGGACACGACCCCACGAGCCGTCCTTGAACCATCGCCGCAATCTCTTCCGCAGTTTTGGAAATCAACATAATATCAAAGGTGAGAGGTGAGAGGAGTTTAAAGTTTAAAGGTAAAAGGTAAAAGTTCAGGTCTCAGGTCTCTGGTCCAGCAGATTAGAGTTCCTAGTTTTGCTGGGCGGCGGCCTCCTGGGCGGCGCGGAGTTTGTTGCGCAGGTCCGTCAATTTCGCCTCGGCCTCGGCCTTTTCGGCCTCATGGCCGGCATTCACCAGCTTCACGATCGCGTCGGTGATCTCCTGTTCCTTGGGATAGGCAATCACCATCGGCACGCGGTTGAGCGACTTCCCGGAGACCTCCAACACGGTCGTGTAGCCCTGCACCTCCGCATACTTGCGCACCTGCTCGGTGAGTTCCTGGGCCAACTTCTCCACAATCAACTGCTGGCGTTCCTCTATTTCCCCCAGTCCATCCTGGCGGTAGCGCATGATCTCCTCCTGCTTCTGCTGAAGGCGTCCCTCCAGCAACTGAGCCTTGTTGCGAGCGTTCTCCCGCACCTCATCGGAGAGCAGTTCATTGTCCGCATCCGCCAGAGCCTTCTGATATTCCGCCAGGCTGGCCTGGAACTCATCGCGAAGCAGATTGAAGCCATCCATATACTGCTTACGCAGATTCTCGATGTTGATGTTCTCGTTGACGGTCTTGTAGTATTCGTTGAAGACCGTCTCCATGTTCACGTAGGCGAAGCGCTCCTGCGCAAAAGCCGCGACACAGGCGCACAGGGCAAGTAAAACAGCGATTTGTTTCATCATGGTTGCTCTCCGTTGGAACTCACAGGGAAAGGTTATTTCAAAAGCACCACGCCCATCACGGCGCGGTTATGGAAGGAACCATTGGTGGTGAAGAGGTTGTAGTGCGCCTCGCCCGGCTGGTCGGTAGTGCAGATGTTGATTTCCAGCGGAGCGTCAAAATTGAACTGCGCCAAGGGGAAGGCGGCTTCGACCGTCCAGCCCTCGTCATCCTGGCTGACGGCGGATTGCCACTCTTCCACATTCCAGGAGGCGTCGGTCTTCTTGCCGTCGAAGAAGTCATTGAAGCGATTGAAGACGAACTGGTAGTAGGTGCTGTGACCGGAGGCGGCCAGGAAAATCTCGACCTCGTCCTCCTCCCAGATGGAGGCGTCACGCTGATTGCGCCGCGAGCCATTGGGCGTGGTGTCGGGCAGGCGCACGGCGATGTAGAGCGTGTCGTGCGCGGCGTCCGTGCGCAGCCAGACAGCGGGGGCGCTTTTCTTGGGATTGCCCTCGGTGTCATTGAGCTTGAGAGGGGCTTCGAGCTGCCAGATGGCGTCATCCAGCTTGCCATCCAGCACCGGGGCCTCCCCGGAGAGCGCGGTGAGGTAATTGACGGGCGCCTCCGGCAGCTCCGGCAGCGGCGCCACCGTGCAATCCGCCGGAACGTCGCCCGGAACCACGACCAGCACCAGGGGGTCACCGACGGGGAGGACCATTTTGAACTGCGCGAAGTCGTCGCGGCGCCATGCGGGGGAACCATCGGCCTTGGCGTATGCGACTTTGGTCATGGGGTTGTAGATGGCGTAGTCCGCGTCGGTCATCGCGGAGCGCGGGCGCAGCCCGAGGAACTCCATCCGTCCGGTGCGGTTGCTCAGCAGGAAGGCCGCTCCGCCGACGTCATTGCCGAGGGCCTTCTGGACCGGGCTTTCGCCCCAGGTGGGCAGACCGAAAGTCATCTCTTTTCCGGCCAGCGTCATCTGTTCGCTGAAGGTGAAATAGGGCACGGGGCGCACAATCTTCGCCTCGCCGGGGAAGTCGGCGAAAATCTGGTCCATTGTCATCTTCTCCTGAAGCACGGGAGACGGCTGGAGCCCCGGTCCCAGCACGATGGTGCGGAAGGCGATGATTTCCTCCGGAGTGATGCCGGCCTCCAGGAAGTAGCGTTCGGCCTTCACGGAGAGGGGTTCCTCCGGCTTGCCGAAACGTTCCAGGCCATTGAGCAGAATGTCGCCATTGGCGTGGGGGCGCGTGCAGAAGAAGCTGGTCAGGACGTAGTCGCGCATGATTTCGTCGCGTTCCACGCCGAGCAGCGCCTCCAGGAGGACAGCGAGGGAGCCAGTGCGGTCGGCGCCGGCGATGCAGTGGAAGGCGATGGGGTAATTCTCCGGCTTGGTGAAAACACGGAAGTTCTTGGCCATCACCTCTAGACCAGAATTGGTGAAGGTCGGCGCATAGCAGACGGTGGAGTTGTTCACGAAATTGACGTCCTCGCCCAGCGGCGAGGTGGTCATGCGGGCGGTCTCGCCGTGGGAGCGCAGATCGAGGTCGGTTTTGATTTTCAGTTCCTCGCGGATGATGCGCAGACCTTCCTCGGTGAAGCGCGGCGAACCCGGGGTCTTGCCGCCGTCGGAGGAGTTGTTGTTGAAGCCGGAGCAACGGAAGATGAGTCCCTGGGGAATCAATCGGCCTTCGAGGCCACGGCGACCGCCCAGGTCGCGGAAGTTGTCCACATTGGGCACATTCAGCACCCGAGGCGTGAGGGGATCTACGGTGAAGGAGCGGGTTTCACTCTCGATGGAGGTGCCATCCTGATAGACTGCCGCGACCTTCCAGTAATAGGTCTTGCCGATTTCCAGATTGCAGAGGTTGTAACGGCTGTGCGGAGCCTGGATGACCTTCTCATCGCGGAAATGCGAGTTCTCCGCGACGTGGAGTTCGTAGTGGATCTTGCTGCGCTCTCCTTGGAACGCCCATTGCATCGGAATGCCTGGCGCAAACGACTTGACCTCGTTGCACAGGCGACTCGCCAGGGTGGCGTCCTTCAGCGCCGCCCGTGCGGCGTCCTCCGGCATCATCAGGAAAAGCTTCATCGTGGCGGCCAGCGGGCTGACCACCTCGCCATTGTTCGGACTTACGGATTTGATGGTGTCGGCAAACACCGCGACACTCAACACCAGAACCAGAACCCAAGTCAGTCTTTTCATTGTCGTGCTGTGTTGTAAGTTGTTTAAAACAAGTAAGTTATAAAGAAAAATCCGTCCGTCCCCCAGACCTCCTTGCATCGATGGCTATGGGAAATGGTTGACAGAGATACTATAATCCTCTCTGCGTCTTTCGGGAAGCATGCCAACTCAAGCGGAAAGTTTCATTTCAGCAGCTTCGGATAACGAGAGTGCAAAAAGCCCTTCAGCCATTCCACGGCGGCCGCATGATCGGCGAAGGGCTTTTCGAGCTCGTGGTCAAATGCCGCCCGAAGAATCGGCTGGTATTCAGGGCACGGCGCCACCCCCAGGGCAATCAGGTCGCGCCCCATGATGGTGGGATGAGGCATCGCCGGGCGACGCATCTCCTCCTCCCACAGCCCGACCAGCCAGTCATGCAACGACAGGTCGCCGAAGGACGCCAGGCTGTCCAGCCGCACAATCTCCAACAGCAACGGGAAGAGTGGCTCCTGAAGCTTGCGCCGGCGGGTGGCCATTCGGGCCTCGTGCATCATTGTAAGGCTCATGTGGTTGCGCACCAGATAGACGGCGGTTTCGATGACCTCGTTGGGCAGCCGCAGCTTGCGCAAAATCTCCTCCGCCATCTTCGCTCCGACGACATCATGGCCGTTGAAGCGATAGCGGCCGTTCTCAAAACGGCAGGTCGGCGGCTTGCCGACATCGTGCAGCAGCGCCCCCCAGACCAGTCCGCGCAGCTCATCCGCCGAGGCGCGCTGCAATTCCGCCGCCGCATTGAAGCGCGGGGCATCCGCCGAGGCATTCTGGCAACGCCGAATCGTCTCATCCAGCAGACTTTGCAATTTCATCTGGTGGTTCCAGACATCGCCTTCAGGATGAAACTGCGGCGGCTGCTCCACGCCGTGAAAGGCAGTCAGCTCCGGGAGGATTTCCGCCAGGAGTCCAGCCGCGTCCAGCAATTCCATCGCGCGCCGTCCATGTCCGCTCAACAGCATCTTCTCCAATTCGGAAGCAATGCGCTCAATGGAGACCACGCCTGCCACCCGCCCGGCATACGACTGGACAGCCGCCCAGGTGGCCGGCTCGATTTCAAACCCCAGCGCAGCCGCGAAGCGCACCGCCCGCAGCACGCGCAGCTTGTCCTCCTCAAAGCGCCTGGCGGGCTCGCCGACCGCCCGCAGCACGCCGGCCTTCAGGTCGGAGACCCCTTCCACGAAGTCGTGGACGACGCCCGCAACGGGATCGCCCAGCAATGCATTGCAGGTGAAGTCCCGTCGCCGGACATCCTCGGCCATATCGACGAAGCGGATGGCGTCGGGATGGCGGCCGTCGCTATAGGCCACATCGCCGCGAAAGCTGGCCACTTCATAGTTTTCATGGTCCCCGCCGACCACGGTGATGATGCCGAACTGCTTGCCGACCGCGTAGGTGTGCGGAAAAAGCTCCTCGACCTGCTCGGGCCGGGCGGAGGTCGCGATGTCCCAGTCATGGGGTCTTCGCCCCATGAGCATGTCGCGCACGCACCCCCCCGCGAAGACCGCCTGGCACCCATGCGCCTGAAGCGTCTTTACAATCTTCAGCGCCTCCTGCGGACACTGGTCAAAGGAGACAGGATACAGGACGCTTGACATGGAAGAAGTGGAAAGATTCGGGGACTCGGACATCTTCGACTTTGGGACTTACGACTTCATGGGAACCAATGGACATGGCTTCAGAACCTCTCGCCTCTAACCTCCCCGGCGGGACCTGAGGCCTGAGACCTGAGACCTGAACTTTAAACTCCTCTAACCTCTAACCTTGAATTAGCACCACACCGTTGGAATGGGCGCGTCGCGTCTCCCGTAGGTCAGAAAGACGTCATTTCGGGACATGCCGCGAAGGGACTCGTGCGCCGTGCGCTCTGCGATGTCATAGGTGTTGCAGTCCCCGCTGATGTGCGCCAGAATGACATTGCGGGTGTTGCGGGTGACGACCTCCGGCAGAAATTTGGCGCTGTCCGCATTGGAGAGATGTCCTGACGGCCCCAGGATGCGCGTCTTCAGCGGCCAGGGCCGTTTGCTGGACGCCAGCATATTCACGTCATAATTGCTCTCCAGAACCAGCGTATTGCAGTCCCGCAGCTGAAAGTTTGCCATCGGGTTGGTCTGTCCCAAGTCGGTGGCCAGGCCGATTTTCGTGGACTCGCGTGTGAAGACATAGCCCACCGTGTCCACGGCATCATGCGGCACCGGGAAAGCCCGGACATTGAAGCCGGAGAGCGGGAAGTCATTGCACGCCGCGATCAGGTTCATCATCCCGAACTCGAATCTGGCGCGCAGGACCTCGGCGCATCTGGCGGTGGCGTAGATTGGCACTCCGAAATGCTGGGCGGCCACCCGCGCCCCCTGAATATGGTCGGCGTGCTCGTGGGTGATGAGGATGGCCTTAATCCATGACTCGTCCACGGCCTCTTCCTTCAGGCGCCGTCGAAGCGTCCGAAGGCTGATGCCACAATCCACCATGATGGCCTGGGAACCGCTGTGGACGACAGCGCAATTGCCGTTGCTGCCGCTGGCTAAAACTGTGACGCCTATCTTTGACATTCTTCCAAGGCAATTTTCGCGACCTTTGGAGAGACGGGCCCGTCGCCGCCGAGCCGCCGCGTAAATTCGTCCAGCAGCCGCAGACATTCGCCACGCCGCGTGCCGCCGGGAAGGATTGCCGTCAAGGCGGCCGCCAGGCGCTCCGGTGTGCAGTCGCCCTGAAGGCATTCCTCAAAGACGGTGGTCTCGCAGACCAAATTGGCGATGGTGATGGTGGTCAACTTCACCACACAGCGCCCCATCCACCAGGAAAGCCACGCAAGCCGATAGGCGACCACCACGGGAAGTCCGAGCATGGCGGCCTCGACGGTGACGGTGCCGCTGGCGGCGATGGCGGCGATGGCGGCCAGCATTCGCTCACGGGTCTTTCCGCAGCTCCAGGCGAATTCCGGCGCATCGGCCGGCAATTTCAGTTCCCCCAGCAGTTTCCGGGCAATGGTCTGGATGGCAGGGCGCGGCGTGGCGAATTCAAACCGCAGGGCGGGGTTTTGGCGATGCAGGAGGCACGCCGCATGCACGAAGTCCGGCAGAAGGCGCAGAATCTCCTGGCGTCGGCTGCCCGGCAGCAGCAATACCAGATTGGCATCCCGCTGAATGCCCTGTTGCTTCAGCCCTTTGAGCTGCTCAAAGAGCGGATGGCCGACAAACTCGGCGGGAAGTGTGGTCGGGGCGTAGCATTGGGGTTCAAACGGGAAGATGCAGAGCATCCGGCGGCAGTATTTCGCCAGCTTCCAGATACGCCCGCGCTTCCACGCCCAGACCTGCGGGCTGACATACCACACCACCCGAATGCCCAGGCCATGCAGCTTCTTCGCAAGACGCAGATTGAAACCCGGATAGTCAATCAGAATCACGACCGATGGGCGCTCCTCGGCGGCGCGCCGAACCAAGTCGCGGAATAGCCGGAAGAACATCGGAAGATGCTTGATGACCTCCACCAAGCCGACGATGCCCAGTTCGGTGGAGTCGATGTAGGTCTCCACCCCCGCGGCGCGCATTTTCTCGGCGCCCATGC
>JAFYIW010000100.1 GCA_017538465.1 Victivallales bacterium | reverse complement strand
GTGAGAGGTGAGAGGTGAGTACTGCTGGCGTCCCCGCCAGCAGCGAGGTTAAAGGTCCGATGTCTGATGTCTGAGGTCCTGAAGTCCTGGAGGCCTGAGGCCTGGGTGTCCGAGGTCCTGAAGACCTGAAGGCCTAAAATTCCTCATTCCTCATTACCCCCAGGTGCGGCGGATGGCGGGCAGGGGCAGTTCGGCGTGTCCCAGGTCCACGCGGATGAGTTTGGTGGGGGTGTTGCCGGCCTCGGCGAAGTAGAGCTTCCGGTCGCCGCCGAGTGCCCCGCGGGCGATGTGGTCCACCCAGGCGCCGCCGATTTTGAAGGGTGTGATGATGGTGCGTCTGGCGGTGGCGGGGTCGAATTGAACGAGGTGCGGACGCGAGCCGTCGGCGGTGGGGAGATTCGCGACGAAGTAGAGCAACCCGTCGGCACCAAAGACCATCCCGCCCACGTGCTCGTGGATGATGTGGCTCCATTCGGAGGATTCCTCGCCGACTGCCTTGCCGAAGTCCTGGAGCTGATGCGTCTGGAAATCAAAACGTACCAACCGCGAGCCCCAGGCCCAGGTCACGCCCCAGACGCCCTTGCCGGAGGGTTCGGGACAGACATCGTAGAAGGTGTTGTGGTAGCCGTCCCGGAAGGACGCATGGGGGATTTGCACGCCGAGGTCGGAGATGCGATTGGATTCCGGAGTGTATTGAAGGATATGGCCGTAGTCATCGGCGGTGTAGCAGTTCTCTTCGGCGTCGGTGAAGAGGCACTGCGGGTTGAGGTTGCCGATGCGGCCGATGTCGTGCGTCTGACGGGTTTTCAGGTCGAAGACGAAGAAGTGGTTTCGCGGATAGGAGATGCCGTAGATGAGACGGCGTTGACGAGCCAGCGCCAGGCATCGCGAACCCTCCTTGTGAAGCAGGAGCTGATGGTAGTTGATGGAGCCATCGGGATTGAAGCAGACCAGACCGGAGCCGCTGAAGCGCTTCCGGGGGTGGTTCCAGCAGTTCCAGGGGCGCCAGAGGGTGTCGCCCAGCGGAGCGCCGGTGCAGTGCGTGGCGGCGTAGAGCGTCCCGTCGTCATCCTGAAGTAGGCTGTAGTGGACTTTGGAATGCGTGGCCTGGCCATTGTCGGGCGGGATGCCAAGTGCGCTGGCCATCTCGACGAGGTAATCCACGCGATTCTGCGCGGGGTCATACGAGGCGATGTAGGCGGAGAGTCCGCCGGTCATCTCGCCGCAGACGCCGGCGTAGAGCCGCCCGTCCACTCCGGCAGTCAGGCTCCAGCAGGTGTCGTGGACGGGGAGTTGGTCGAAAACAATGGTGTCAAGTTTTGTCATGAATTGTCCAGTCAATGACGAGTAAAAGCAGAAAAGCGGTAGCGCAGGCGGGCAGGAGGAAGAAACTGCCGGTGTTTCCGAAGTGGTCGGTGAGGAGTCCGAGGAGCCATGGGAAGATGCCGAATCCGGCGGCGCCAGCGGTCGGGAGCAGAATCAGCATGGTAGTCTGGTCCAGCGTGCGAAGTCGATTCACGCAGTGGTTCTGGATGCCTGGCCAGACTGGCCCGGTGCCGATTCCCAAGAGGAGGAGCGTGGTCATGAACATCCACAGCGAAGCGACTTTCCATGCGAGCATGCTGACCACGAGCAAGGCGAGCGCGCAAGCGAGCAGGATGCGTCCGGTGGATTTTTGGCGGGCAAGGAGTCCCGCCAGGAATCTCCCGACGAACATCCCGACGGCGAAGAGCGCGGTGCCGACTCCGGCGGCGGCGGGGCCGACGGTCCATCGGCTCTGGAGGTAAGTGGGCATCCAGAAGAGCAGGCTGTGTTCGATTCCGCTGGCCAGGGGCATGGCGGCCAGAAAGAGCCAGAAGCGGGGACTGCTCAATGCCAGGCGGGCCTGTCCCCAGGTCTGGCGGAAACTCCGCATCTCGCCCGGAGTCCTTTGGTCCTGTTGGCGTTGCCGGAAGAAAAAGGCCCCCGGTATTAGCGTGACACATCCCACGCAGGCCAGGACGACACGCCACGAGACGCCATGCTGGAGCAGCAAGCCCGCCAGGAGCATGATGCTGATGGAGCCCACTGCCCAGAACGAATGGGTGATGTTCACATAGCGCGCGGCATCCTGTTCGGCACGGTGGTTCTCATTTACCAGCGGCGTGACGAGGCCCTCGAAGAAGCCCTGTCCAATGGCGGAGATGACAATCGCGATCACCAGCGTCGTGTAGCAATGCACGGTGGTGGCCAGCAGGATTCCCCCACCGACCAGCAGGGCGGAGACAGCCAGGGAGTGCCGTTTGCCCCAACGTCCTGCGATGAATCCGCACATCGTCATGGACAGCAACACGAAGCCGCCGCGCCAGAGGGCGAGGGTTCCTGCCAGCGCGTTGTTGCCCTCGTCGAGAGCGAAGTGGAGTTCTTCCGTCAGCGGCCCGAGGACATTGGGAATGCAGAAGGCGCACCACGCGTAGGTGATGTACACGAGAAAGGTCGCGTAGTCGCAGGGCTGAAAACGGAGAGGCGTGCGCTGAGACATGGATTATTGGGCGTTCAACGCAAGGATGAGGTCAATCATCTGGCTCCGGATTTCGTCCAGGTCGCGGGCGCTCAGGTCGGCCTCTTTGAGTTCGGCGAGGAAAGTCGCCGCGCGGATGGCGGCGGGCGTATTCGGCGACTGGCGGATGGCCTGCTGGAGGGTGGCCAGATAGCGGAGGTCGGTCACGCCCTCGCGGTAGCCCTCCCACTGGATGGTGTCGATGACGCCATCGGCGGTGGGGTAGGTCATGTTCTCGTCGCGGTAGAGGCCATCGAAGTCATTCCAGATGAAACCGTAGCCACATTGGTAGGCGTGGGTCATGGCGCCGTCGAAGCCCCATTGCCACAGGAGGAGTCCATAGTTTCTGCGGTAGGTCTCGGGCGTCACGCAGCCGCCTTGGGGATGCCCATAACTCAGGAGTTTCATCCCTTTTGCTTTCGCCTGGGCGACCTGCTCGAAGGTGAAGCGCTCGCCGAGAACCACGGCCAGATCAAGCGAGGTGTCCAGGGCGTCTGACAAGTCCATCACCGCGACATAGACTTTCCCGCCCGCCTCGTGGACGACTTGCCAGGCGGGCTGCTCCCTTGCGAGGACATCCGGCCGCGCCTCGTCAATCCCGTAGAAGTAGATTTCCTCGCAGCCATGCGTCTTGGCGATGGCGACGGCCTTCTCGACGCTCGCCCGCAGCTGCGCCAGGTCCTCTGGCTTGTCGGAGTCGCCGGTGTTGCTGCCCCACAGGAAGAGCGTGCGGTTGCTCATGCCGGCCAGTTCGCGCAGCGTAAGGCATTCGTCGAGGAAGAAGATGTCCTCGCTCCGCCACCACTGGAAGATTGGCGGATTGTCCACGCCATGGGCGACAAGGTTCTTCATTTCTGCGAGGTACTGCTCGGGGTTCTTGCTGTCGG
>JAFYIW010000099.1 GCA_017538465.1 Victivallales bacterium | reverse complement strand
GCCTTTCCGACCAATATCCCGAGGTCGCCGACTTCCGCGAGGACTGGCAGAACACTCCGCGCGTCGCCTTGGACTACACCTCCGAGGGCACCAAATATCAGGTCTTCACCTGCTGTCCAACCACTGGTGCAAATGCGTTCTTCCTGCTGAAACTTAGGGACTTGTTGAAACGATATGACTTCGACGGCGTGTATTTCGACTTCGCGCTGATGGATGTCTGCAACAACCGACGGCATGGCTGCGACGAGCACTGGCCCATCCTCGCCACCCGCGAATTCTACCGCCGCGTCGCGCTGCTGCTTCACGACCTCGCCAAGCCCGAGCCCATCATCCAGCTCCACAACACCGACGCCGTACAGCTGCCTGCGATGAACTTCGCCACGATGCTCTTCAACGGCGAACACATCCGCCAGGCCTCCAGCCCGATGCTCCACAACGGTCGCGACCTCCTGGACAACTACGGCATCGAGATGTTCGCCTCCGAACTCTCCAGCCTGCCTTTCGGACTGACCAACGCGGTCTATCTCCCCGCCGATGTCCTCCTCCCCGAAAACGGCGGCGGCCAAGAGGAACCCGAACTCTACGTCTTCCGTATGACGCAGGCCGGCCTCGCCGGAACCCTCCCGCATAACACCATGCTCGCCCAGGACCGAGTGCATTATGGTCTGCTGGACAAGGTCTTCCGCATCTACGAGGCCTTCGGCGTGCCGACCGCGGAATTCCACGGCTACTGGACCAACCCCGCCGTCATCAAGGGCGCAAAAGACATCTATATAAGTTGCTACACAGCAAAGGACTCGCCACGTGTCCTGGCGGTCATCTCGCATATCGGCAAATCCCATGACGACCAGGAGTTCGAGATCACCTTCGACTGGAAAAAACTTAGCGTTGCCATGTCCTTGAGCCATGCCGTGGAACGCCTTACCGCCCCCGACCCGGAATATCAGGAACTCTATCAGACACGCGCTGAAAAGCAGGTGGACCCACGGCGCGCGCCACTCGACCTCGGAGACTTCGGATGCGAAATCCTCGGATGGGACGGAAACACCCTCCGTCTCCGCCTGAAACACCACTGCTTCGCCCTCGTGGAATTCACTCCATAAAGGTTGTTGGCCTTCGGGCAACAGGCCCAAGAACTTTAGCCCATAAACATAAGATAAAACCTGGTAGTCCGAGCGAGGATCGAACTCGCGACTTCCTGCTTAGAAGGCAGGTGCTCTATCCAACTGAGCTATCGGACCACCAAAAAGGAAATAGAATTGACGATGAGTTTTACCTCATCGGGGAGACTTTGCCGTCCGCCTCGATCAGGAGGGTTGTCTGGTCAGGCGGGGTAAAGTACCAGGACCAGGTCCAGGTTCCGTCGGAGGCCAGTTCCGCATGGTAACGCCAGGCTCCCGCATAGTCCTTGGGGAGTTGCTCGTCGCGTTGCTGATGCAGAATGGCTTCAATGCGCAACCCGCCGTTTTCCAGAGGGGTAAGAGTAGTCACGGCAGTGGCATTGAAGGCAAGCCCCAAAATGGGTGGATGGTAGGTCGTGACAGGGAGATTGATGGTCAGCGCCTCAAGTTTGGCTTCCCCGGAAATGGTGAAACTCCCGTTGGCAAACTTGTAGGAAAAAGATTCTGGTTTAACGACAAATGGACGCTGGTCATCCGCCGGAGCCGGGGGAACTTCAGGGCGTTCTCCTTTTTCGATGTTCAATTCGACCAAGTTATACTCCAAATCGCTGATGACCGGTCCCGCATGCATTTCAACCAGATGCTCTTTGAGACATTGCTGAGCCTGTTCAAAGAGGGCCTGGATCTTCCGTGGCGCGTCATTCCTCGCCAATTCGCTCGTCGCAGCCTTGAGTTTCTCCTGTGGCGCCAACTGGTCCGAATTGCATAGGACGGGGAAATCCCGATAGATGGGGAAGCGTATTTGGCCAAGAATGACGAGCGTGTCATGATTGGGGCGGATGGACACGGACATGGTCTGGTCCGCTTTTTTCCCATGAGTGAACGAAGCGTCAAAGTATTCCTCCCCCTCATGGAACCACACTTTCAGAGACTTCTTGCAGGGAATTCCGACCACGAGGTTCTCCCTGGCAGCATAACTTCCGCACTGGATAAACTCAGGTTCGAAGCCGGAGAACGGAAATTCATAGACAACATTGCGGTCCAGTCCATTATAGACCATGACGCTGGCAAGTCGCTTGGTCGCGTAGTTGTAGATGCGCAACCCGCGCACCACGCCGAAGAAGAGTACGCCTAGCGCCACAATCACAAAAAGAATCTTCTTGATGCGCTGTCCAATGGTGACATGCTCGGAGGGTTCCGCCTGTGCCGAAGTGATGACCGACTTCTTGGCTGCGACTTTTTTCCGTTTGCCCTTTTTGGACAAAGGCGCATAGCCTGGCATGGGGGGCATTTCCTCGAAACGGATGGCTACTTCAGGCTGCTCCGTTTGAGGGTCCCCGACGACCAAAGGCATATTGAGCACCTGGTAGAGTGGGCGCCAGGCCTGCTTGGTCCAAATCAGGTCACTGGGATTCAGATTGCCGGCCTCCAATTGCTCCTGGAGCTCCGTGGCGGACATCGGCTGGCCTTGTGGTTGGCTGGAATCCTGATACACCAGACAGCAATCCACTACGCTTTCCTCAGGAATGACGACCATCCCTTGGCAATAGGGACAGGGCACACGCTGAGATGCAGACTGGTCGTCTGTGCAGATGACTTTGCCGCAATGCTCGCAGGGGAAAAGGATCATAGGGAATACGTGCGTTTATGAATAAAGGGGGAAACGATTTAAGATAAGCCTTTTTGGAAAATTTTCAAGTCAGGGGAGCGGGAAAAGGGGGGTGTCGAATGTGCTGCGGATGCGTCAAATTGTCGCACTGTTTTGAGCGATTTGCGGTTGGGAGGCTTTGGCACGGGAAATGCTTTAAGCAGTTAATGTAGACTTGAAGGCCTGGAGGCCTGAGACCTGATGACTAAGGTCCTGAGGTCTCTTGCAAAATGTCTAGGAAAATAACTTAAGGAGGTAAAACATGAATTATGATCAACTTACTGTAAAGAGTCGTGAAGCGATTGGCGAAGCCCAACAGCTCGCCGCCAAAATGAACCAGCCGGAATTGACGGGCCTGCATCTGCTGTCGGCGATGATTGACCAGCAGGGCGGCATCACCTCGGCGCTGCTCCAACGTCTGGGGAAGGATCCCGCCGCATTGAAACCGCAACTGGACACGGAGCTGGGGAAACTCCCACATGTCTCCGGCGATGTCGGCAAGGTCTTTTTAAGTGCAGAACTCAATGGCATTCTGTCAAAGGCCGACCAGGCGCGAAGCGATTTCAAGGATGACTTCATCAGCGTAGAGCATCTTTTCCTGGGGATTCTCCGGCAGGACGGCGATGCCGCGAAGTTGCTGAAAGCCAACGGCATCCAGGAGATGGACCTGCTCAATGCCATCAAGGAGATCCGCGGCAACCAGCGTGTGACCACCGAGGACCCGGACGCGACCTACGACGCTCTGCGCAAATACGGCCGCGACCTTACCGCCATGGCGCGTCAGAACAAACTCGACCCCGTGATCGGGCGTGACGAGGAGATCCGGAGAACCATCCAGATCCTCTCGCGGCGCACCAAGAACAACCCCG
>JAFYIW010000012.1 GCA_017538465.1 Victivallales bacterium | reverse complement strand
CTTTCAAGCGCAAAATCGAGGAGCGCGGCTACGACGCATTCTCCTTCTGCGACGTCGATGGCGTCAAGAAGCTCCTCAAATTCGCGCCGGCGGGCGCGATGACGCTACTGCACGACCTGGTGGACCTGCCCACCACGCCGGAGAACGACTCCTACGGCACCGTCACCCAGCTCATCGTCAAGTCCCTGACTGGCAAGACGCCGGCCTACATGGAGTTCTACGAGTTCACCTGCGACTCCGCGCTCATGGGCGTGCCCGACTACGTCCCCGGCTGCGCGGTGGACGGCAAGATCACTGTGATGCCCAACGCCTTCGGCTCCTTCGGCGAGGGCCTCCTGAATGTCTCGAAGGTCAGGACCGGCGAGGTCACCATCTCGCGTCTGGCGCAGGTCGGCGGCAAACTGGTCCTGCACGTCGCCCACGGCACCGCCGTGCGGCCGGAGACCTGGGAGGAGGCCGGCTGGGCCCCGCCCGCCCCGCAGCTGCCCTCCATCGAGGTCAAATTCGACTTCCCGGCGGACGACTTCCTGGCGAAGGTCATGGGCCAGCACTACATCGTCGCCTACGGCGATATCCGTCCACTGCTTCAGGCCTACTGCGACATCGCCGGAATCACCTTCATTCCAGGAGAAAAGTGAGGCCAGCGGAGTTGGGCGCATTTCTTAAAGAAGGGAATCATTTCTTTCCCCCAGTGGCGATTTTGCAATGAAGAACTTCAAAATTGATTTGATACCGGGCGACGGAATCGGCGTCGATGTGATACGGGAAGGGCGTCGCCTGCTCGACCAGATTGCCGGAATCAGCGGCATCTCATTTGAATACAACGAGCTTCCGTGGAGCTGCGAATACTATCTGAAGCATGGGAAGATGATGCCTGACGACGGGCTTTCGATTCTTTCCGACTGCGACGCCATCTTGCTTGGCGCCGTCGGCTTCCCTGGAGTGCCGGACCACATCTCGCTGCGGCAGCTGCTTCTCCCGATCCGCGTCCAGTTCGATGAGTACGTCAACATTCGTCCGGTCAAGATGCTTCCTGGCTTGTCCTCGCCGCTTAAGAACGAGTGCATGGATTTCGTTTGCATACGGGAGAACAGCGAAGGCGAATACTGCGGCAAGGGCGAGTGGCGCAACGAAGGCAAGGCGGACGAAACGGTCATGCAGCAGAGCATTTTCACCCGCAAGGGAACGGAGCGCATCCTGCGGTATGCCCTTGAATACGCAAAGAAAACCGGCAGGGACAATGTCATCTCCGCCACCAAATCCAACGCCTTGAACTACTCGATGGTATTCTGGGACAAGATCTTCGAGGAAGTGCGCAAGGACTATCCCCAAATCACCTCGTCGAAGATGCACGTCGATGCCCTGGCCGGCTATTTCATCATGCATCCCGAACGGCTTCAGGTCGTCGTTGCCAGCAATCTGTTCGGCGACATTCTCACGGACCTGGGGTCGGCGATGTTGGGCAGCATTGGAATCTCACCGTCCGGGAACATCAATCCCGAGGGGAAATATCCATCGATGTTCGAGCCGATACACGGTTCGGCGCCTGACATCGCGGGGCAGGGCATCGCCAATCCGATGGGCACCTTCTGGGCGATATCTTTGATGCTGGAGCATCTTGGCTGCCATGCCGAGGCCGCTCTTGTCCTGGAGGCCATGAAGAGGGTTCTCCAGGAGGGGAAGCACCTCACCCGCGACATCGGCGGAAACGCCACCACGACCGAAATGACCGACGCCATCATCGACGCATTGCGGATTTGAAGCGGGGGGCCGCTCCTGGACCCCGTGCTGGTCTCGGGCCTGGAGGGGCGATAATCAATGATATGGGAGCCGTATCGTTAAACGGCCATCGTCATTCAATAATCGTTTTAAGTGCAGAGAAAATGGAAGTCAAGTGGTATGGCGTCAATGCGCTGGAGTTTCGTGCTCCAGGCGTCTCTTTCATGATCGACCCGTATGTCAGCCGTGACCGTGTCCATCTCCATCATCCCGAGGAAGTGGACAAGTATGTCGCGTCTTCGCCGTCCGCCGTGCTGATGACGCATGCGCATTGGGATCATCTCGCCGACATGCCGCGCATCATCGCGCGAACCGGCGCCATCCTCTACGGCTCCGCCACGGCGTGCAATATCCTGCGTTCCCTGCAAGTCCCCGCCGCCAATCTTCGCGCCATCCATTACGGCGAGCACCTGGAATTGCCAGGAGGGGTGCAGGTCACGGTGGTCGAATCCCGCCACAAGGGAATGCCCGACGAGGCCCCCGGCTATGACGCTCCTCCGCCTCCCGAGGCGCTTTCGCTGGCAGACAACTGGCGTTGCGGGGAGGTGTTCGGTTTTCTCATCCGCCACAACGGCCTTGTCATCTACAATGTCGGCTCCGCCAATCTTCTCCCGTCCGCCGTACATGGTCTGGAATGCGACTATCTCATCGCCGGCATCAGCCGCTGGGAGAACGGTTTCCCGAAGCTCCTTCAGGACAATCTCCGCTTCGGGTGTCTCATCCCGACCCATCACGACGAGTTCACCCTTCCGCTTGCGCAGTTCCGGCTGCGTGACGACCTCCAACGGCTCCAGGCCGCCATACCCGGACTCCATGCCCGTGAACTCCCCGTTCTCCAGTGGGCCACACTTTAGAAAGGAAATTCTATCGATCAGCTGGACAATCGTTGTTGGTGATGTGGGAGTTGCTATGTTAAAAGTGTTGCCCGTTTTCACGGATCCATTCCGCGCGTTTTGAGCAAAACGGAATGGGCTGATGCTCCAGCCCCTGTGTTACATTAGGGGTGGCGCCCTGCAGTCTGCAGTCCTGCCACGAAACT